>CAZLBS010000541.1:0-2833 GCA_964557505.1 uncultured Nitrospiraceae bacterium
GTCCGAATCGCTTGCACCGCCCAAGATTCTCGAAGAGGCCATCAAGGAGCGGGATGACCTGTGGGCGCCGATCATGAAGCCGCCTCCGCCCAAGCCGACGCCATTTGATATCGACGGGGCCTTGCAAGGCCTGGAAGTGACGCGCCGCGCCATTGGCGACCGGGTCCACATTCGTGGTGGCGGCGGCGGCGACCGCGATTTTTATGGCGTGGGTGATGTCTTGCGCGGCTGCACCATCGTGGAAATCACACGCACGGGCGTGATTTTCGAGAAGAAGCACAACGGTCAGGTTTACCGGAAGACGTTGCCACGCGGGTAACCGGGCGGGGTTTGCATCACTCCGCGCCAATGGCCGATTATTCTTGACACCATGCGCGGGCAGGAGGGCGCCGCCCGCGTGCCTGCATCGGGGACGGGAAGGGGAATCGCTATTGTGACCGCAAGACGCGGCCAACATCTGACCACCGTACGCGCAACCCGCGTGGTTTGCAGCATTGTCTTTTCAAGCGTCATGGCTGCGTGGCTGAGCTATTTGATGCCTCTAGCAGGAGCGCAGCAGACGCCGGCCTCTCCGGTTCAGCAGCCCTCGACTCCTTTTGCTCCTGGGACGCCCACGCCATCGCCTGGCAATCAAGGCACTGGCGCAGGCACTGGCGGCCAATTTGGCGGCGGCGGCGGCACAGCCGGTTCAAACGTGAACATCGGCATTGGCAATCAGCCCGGCGCGGGTGGAACGCAACGCGGCGCCGGGACGGGCGGGCCCGCTGGTCTTGATCCAGGGACAGGCGCCGGCACGGGCGATGCGGCGCCTATTCGTGGGGCGACCATGGGGCCGCGGTCGATCTCGGGCGACTCGCGGGGCGTCTCCTCCATGGGTGCGGGCAGCGGCTTCGAGCCCTACCTCGAACGTGAAATCGTCTATCGTGATGAAGATGTGCCCCAAGGCGGGGAAGTGCTCACGCTGACCACTCAGGAAGGCGCGATGGGCGCCATCGAATTTCTCGATGCCCTCTACCTTGCGACCGACTGGAACATTCTAGTGACGCCCGCCGTCGAGGGCATTACCATGCGCTTCTGGATCCTGCAGGTGTCGCCGCAGGAAGCCTTGGAAATTCTCAGGTTTAACGGCATTTACTACGAGTATAACGCCGAAACCAATTTCGTCTACTTCATGACCAAGGAAGAGTATCTCCGCCGACAGTACGCGATTGTCGAGCAGGAAATCTTCGAAGTCGAATACATTGACTTGGTCGATGCCGAGGCCGTGTTGCAGACCTTGGCCTCTCCGAATGCCCGCATCATTTCCGATCCGCGCACGGCTCGGCTGTTCGTGTGGGATACGGAGGACAACCGGGACGCGATGCGGTCGACGCTTGAAAGCCTCGACGTGCCGGTTGAGCCCGAACGCTATAAGCTGACGCACGTGAATGCGGAAGATGTCGTCGACTCGTTGTTCGACCTGCTCTCAGAACGGGGCGTAGCTTTCAGCGACCCCCGGACCAACACGCTGATTGTGGAAGACTTGCCGTACCGGCAAGAGCGCATCGACGAATTTCTCGGACAAATCGACGTGGCCTTCGAAACACAAACCTGGACGCTCAATTATCTCGAACCGAGCGAGATGGCCAGCCGCATCGAAGACCTCGTACCCGATGGCATGGGCACGATTGTCGAGGACGAAGAGGTTCGTCAACTGACGGTGTCGACCATGCCCGACCGGCTGGAGAAAATCAGCGAGCGGGTCGAGCGCTGGGATATCCCGAAACGTCAGGTCGAATTGGAGGCCTACATCATTTCGGCCAGCCAAGATTTCGTGCGGGAATTCGGCATCGACTGGGCGTATTTCGATGAGAAAGACGGGGAGCTGATAACGCTTGCAACCGGCTCGCGCTTACCCTCCGCGGGGCGGCTGCCCGATCAAGGGCAGTTGGTGCAGGTGGGTACCGCCCCGTTCCAAGTGCCGTTGAGAAATCCTCTGACCAATGAGCCGATAACCGACATCGACGGAAATGTGATTCCAAACCCAGAGGTTCGCAGCGGCGGCGTGAGCGCCGTGCTCAGTTGGCTCGAAGATCAAGGCGAGGTGCGCATTCTCAATACGGCGAAGGTGGTCGTTCAGGACGGAGAGTCCGCCACGATTCGGAACACCACGGATGAGCCATTCCAAGAAGGGGGCATTGGCACCTTCGACAACAACACGGGTTCGGGCGGAACCTTCACGCGCAACGTCGTCCCCTTGCGCGTGCAGTTCGTCAACGTCGGTACGATCTTGCAGGTCGAACCGCGCATCAATGACCTGGACAAGATATTGCTGGACATTGAAGCAGAGGACAGCACGGCCGAATTCGTAAGCATTACCTCGGGCGACCTGACGAGCACGGTGCCATCGAAGACCGAGGCCCGGGCCACTACCCGCGTGCTCGTTGCCGACCAGCAGACCATCGTTATCGGCGGGCTGCGCAATACGAATCTGCAAGATGACGTGGAAAAGGTTCCGGTGCTGGGCGACCTCCCATTCTTGGGCAGGTTGTTCAAGAACACCATGAAGGACCAGCGCCAGACGGAACTGCTGATCTTCATTACGCCGACCATAGTCGACGAATATACGCAGCCCGAGGCGCGCCGTCTTGCTGAGGTGGAAGCCCAGCTCTACCGCGATGTGGAGCGGAACAAGAAACCCTTCCTGCAGCGGTTGGAAGCGGACCTGTCGAATGGCAAGAACGAGTTGATCTTCGCAGTGGGTCAGGCAGGCAACCTCATGACCGATGGCGAGCCCCTTTCCATGGAAGAGGCCCTGAAGCTGATCGACAAGACGAAGTCGAACACCAAAATC
>CAZLBS010000542.1:0-2833 GCA_964557505.1 uncultured Nitrospiraceae bacterium
CCGCCGGCATTCCCATCTGGCACGACCCATTCCGGATTGATTCGACGCCATAGCGCAGCCTTGTCAAGGATGCTTGCGTCGTCGACGTAGTTATGGCTCGCCATCCCTTCCCCCCGCACTTACCCCATAATTAGTCCGAAAGGGTAGCGACAGCTTGCGCCAAGCGGGTCCAGTCGTGCGTGAACTCGCTTTCTTCGACGTCTCCAGTATCGTTGTTTTCGAAGTAGAAAAGTACTCGTTTCGGCGAAATAATCTCTATTTCAAGGTCCATACCATTGGTGTGCCATTCAAATTGGATACCGCCCTTCGTGGTAGGCGTGACTGACGGGATGGGAGAATCGTCGCGCATTGCTTCTAGGGCAATCCTCAATGCCGCGTCGGCAGTTGCCGGATCAATGCGGGGCGCACCGTAACTGTCCCAATTAGGCTCCAAGTCAAGCAAGCTTGCTAGCCTTTCGACAGTCGGAATCAGCCAAGGTGGAGGCGCACCCTGCATCTCGACTATGAGGGCCCCGTTCTCGAATGGATAGGACAGCGTCTTACGATCACGATAGGGTGAAGATAGAGCGTCCCCCCGCGGCATAGGTGCGCTGGTCGTGCTCGTACTCCAATCACTACGTGACAAAAAATGCCCCATGCTCAGGTCGGCGAAAGCAGCAGTCATGCTGTGCGCTCCCATTTCTTGTGCATCGCTTCTGTCGTGATATCGGCGAAGCCTCGAACGACCCACTCCCGGCCCACGTCGAGAGTCTGCAAGACTCCTGTAAGCGAGGCCTCCGCAGGCTCGAGGCGCGCCGTCAATGTCAGTACATACATGAATTGGCCATCGTTGCGGTAAGCCGGCTCAGCGACGATGTGCAGCCGGCCAATCGGCTTGTCGTTTGCGTCGTGCAAAACGTAACGAAACATCGCACCTATATCTTCGGCATTCGGAAGAAACGCGCCGTTTCCTTTAAACGCTATCGGCGCGAGAATCTGCTCTGGATTCAGCGCTTCCTCCACGCTCGGCTGTACGATGTGATTGACGTACGTTACTTCGCATTGATTGGGAATAAGGGAACCAAGTCCTTCGCGATCAATAAAGGCCTGAAATAGATTCAGCTCATTAGCGAACGTCTTTCGCAAATGTTCGTACCGCGGGTAGTCTTCGTGGCTGCCCTGCTTACGCCAATTATGAATAAAGCGCGTCTGCTGAACTTGGATCAGCTCTGTTCCCGCCTCGTTCAAGAACCAGCACCGGGGGATGGGCGGCCTATCGAGCACCTGGATTCTGGCCCTGACGGGCCTCTGAGAACGTCCGAATCGCTCGAACACAGGGTCGATTGGGGGGTGCTCCTCGGTGAGCGGAAACCTTTCCTTGAACTGCCCTAGCCACAATGCGCCCATTTGAGCGGTTCGGAGACCGTGGATGGCGTCAAACTGCATCGCGAGCGCAACTTCAACCACTGGCGGATTGTTGAACTCTGGCAAGGCCTTGTCGCCGACAGACATGTATCATCACCCATTCGCCCGTTCGGGCTCTGTAAAGAAAATACCACCTTCGCTGATGCCCGTTAAACTGCTCGCGTGTTGCACGCCAGCACCCTTTTCATCGAGAAAACGCGCGCGCGTTGATGTCATCATACCAGCCCTTCACCTCGACGCAGCCGCGCTCGGGTTTCTGGCCCTGGATGGGGTCGGCATCTTTTGCCCGCTGGAATTGATTTGCCGCGAAGAGGCCGAAGTCCGGCTCGCCGGCGCCTGTGTTCTTCAGTTGGCCAATGGCGCGCACCTTGGGCTTGAGCTTGCTGCCGATCTCGTTGAGCAACGTTTCGAGCGGGCCGTAATACGACTCTTCGTCGGCGCCGCCGCCCGTGGCGTGAATTTCCTTCAGTCCCTTGAAGTAGTGTTCGATTGCTTGCATCCAGCCGGCGTGCTCCCCCATGTGCGTAGTAGGAGATTACCGGAGGTGTGGCATGCGCGGCAACGCGTGCGGGCAAAAGCCGCCGCAGACGGATGGGGCATAAGGGCGGCGGCTATGGCAGGGGGAAGGGCGCCGACCCGGGGACCGCGGAGGGCGCGCAATGCCCGGGTCCGTGCTTATGCCCGGCAGGCGCCGCGGAGGACGCTTGCGTGGCCCCTTTCACGCGCCCCTATGCAATGGGTATGATGCGCGGCGCATCGAGGGCGGCGGCAAGCAACAGCGAGGTGCAGGCATGTCGAGTGGAGCGCGGCGGAAGCCGAACATCATTTGGATCATGGCGGACGACCTGGGGTATGGCGACCTGGGGTGTTATGGGCAGGCGCGCATCCGGACGCCGCGTCTGGATCGAATGGCGGCGGAAGGCATGCGGTTTACGCAGTGCTACTCGGGGAGCACGGTCTGTGCGCCGGCGCGCTCGGCGCTGATGGAAGGACTGCACACGGGGCACTGCAGGGTGCGGGGCAACAAGCGGGCGCCGCTTCAGCCGGAAGACCGCACCATTGCCGCGGCGCTGAAAGACGCAGGCTACCACACGGCCCTCATCGGCAAGTGGGGCCTGGGCGATCTGGGCAATTCCGGCGAGCCCACCTGGCAAGGCTTCGATGACTATTTCGGCTATCTCGATCAGCGTCACGCGCACAACTACTATCCCGAGCTGCTCTATCACAACGGCAAGGAAGTGCGGCTGGAGGGCAACGACAATCCAGCGCCGTTTGTCGCCGGGGGCAAGGGCACGTACACGCCGGAGCTGTTTCAGGAGAAGGCGCTGGCCTATCTCGAGGCGCATCAAGACGAACCCTTCTTTTTGTATCTGGCGGGCATCGTGCCGCATGCGGCAAACGAGAGCGGAAGCTACTACGGCAATGAATC
>CAZLBS010000543.1:0-2828 GCA_964557505.1 uncultured Nitrospiraceae bacterium
TCCGTTCAGGGCCATGCGCCGCTCCATGTTGCCCGCGCCAGAGTTGTATGCCGTGACGGCAAGCGGCCAGCTATTGAACAAGTCGTACAGGTCGCTGAGGTGGCGTGCCGCCGCGCGCGTGGCCTTCTCCCAGTTGTAGCGCTCGTCCAACTCCGAAGTCACCCGCAGGCCATATTGCATGCCCGTGCCGCGCATAAACTGCCACATGCCCCCCGCGCCCGCGTGCGATGTTGCATCCGGCCAGAAGTTGCTCTCGACAATGGCGAGCCAGGCCAGGTCTTGCGGAAGGCCGGCCCGGGCAAACTCATGCCGAATGTAGGGCAAATACTTGAAGCTGCGGTTGAGGCCGCGCTGGAATTGGGCGTTGTAACCGTGCTGAATGCGTTCGATTTCTTCCAATACGCGGGGCGGCAACGGCTCAGGAATCTTGAGATCGCCCTTCACGGCCAGATGAATGAAGTCATCCGCGGACCAGCGGCGCGGACGCCCCCCCTCATAGAGCGATGCCTGCAGGGTGGTCGTGTCGAGAATGCGGTTGAACTCTTGCCGAAGATTGTAGAAGACCGCTGGATCGACGTCGGCTTGAATGAGCAACTCGAGCATGCGCGTGTAGTTGATGGTCGCGCTTTGATAGTCGCCCTCTTCCTGCGCTTCGTTCGCGGCGCGGAAGGCCTCGTCGGCCTCCATGAGCAATTCCGTCACTCTTGCTGGCGACACCGGTTCAAGTTCGGCGCTGCCCACGGCCGGGCTCTGAACGGGATTGAAACGGTGGATGCCGCCGCTCCCTCCTGTCGCACAACCGGTGATAAACGCTGCCATCGCCAAGAGGATGCCGCCGAAGCGGACCGCGCGGTAGGTCTGGCCCACGAATGCTCTCCCATATGATCTGCAGCAGCTGCATGCATCGCTGCTGCGAGGTCCCCGTGTTTCGACGTTTCAAGCCCCGCTTTTGCCGCTGCTGGGATTGTAGACCACAACGCCTAGTGTGTCAACAGCACGGATGGTTGAAGAGGCCCTACATGTAGGGCCTCAAGCTGTGGTCAGAATGGCGCTAGCCGTTGAAGTGGCGGAGGAAGATGTACACGATGACGCCCGTGACGCTCACATACATCCAGCTTGGCCAAACGAACATAGCCAGCTTTCGGTGGCGCGCCAGTTGATTCGTCAACGAAAGGTAAAAGGTCGTGAGAATGAGCGGGAGATTCACAATGCTCAGGACCACATGGGTGAACAGAATAACGAGATAGACCACGCGAATGGGTCCCTCGCCTTGGAAGGTGGTGCTGCCATGGAGCGAATGGTAGATGACATATGTCACAAGGAAGAGGGCGCTGAAGCCAAACGCCGCCAACATGATGTTGCGGTGGGCAGTCATGGCGCGGCGCTTGATGGCCACGAGGCCGAGGGCTAGGCAGATGGCGCAAAGACCGTTGAACGTAGCGATCAGGGCCGGCAGGATCGAGCCATCGGCAGAGGCTCTTGCCGCCGGCTCCTGGATATAGATCAGCCAAAACAGAAACAGCACCGCGACGCTGCTCACGATCGCGTTTATCCAATAAAAGCGTTTGTCGGAGATGGCGAGACTCATGGCGATGCCCTCACTGCAGCAAGATGTCGAGGTCGGTTTTCAAACGTGCCATGGCGCTGGGGTCGGTAGCATCGTAATAGCCCCGAATGTTGCCCTGCGGGTCGACGAGGATGAAGCGGCTGCTGTGCTGCGCAGGTGCATCCAGGCTGCCGGCCCGGAAGCCATGAAAGCTCAGGTCCTTGATCACGTCCATATCGCCCGTCAGGAAATGCCAGCGATCAAAATTCGCCCCTAACGATTCCCCGTGCGCGCGAAGTATGTCCGGCGTGTCATGACCGGGATCGACGCTGATGGAAACGAATTGAAGGCCCGTCTCTGGCCCATACTGCTGTTGCAATACCGCCATGTTGCCTTGGGTCACAGGGCAGATGCCCGTGCAGGAGGTAAAGAAAAAGCTGGCGATCCAATAGTGGCCGGCAAGTTCCTCTGATGAAAACGCGTCACCGTCTTCCCCGGTGAGTTCGATGGCGGGCGCGCTGCCCATCACCGGGATATCGACCGCCTGAGCGGCTGGCTGCTGCGCCGCCAACAACAGCGCGATTCCGCCCAGTATGGCTACCGTGCTTATGATAAAAGATACCAGTGCAATGCGTCGTGATGTCATGGGAATTCGTCTATGTTCGCCTCATCGTTGCTGGTTAGGTAAACCCTTCGAACGCGATCACTTAATCCGGGACGGTTGCATAAAGGCTGCCTTAGCGCCGGTGATGGCAACCCGTGTGCCATGCCTGCCTTGTGCCGGCAGTGAAACCGCCTCGCTCCAAAACGCTAAAAGTTAAAATCGGCCACAAACAGCAAGAGCCACGCGGGGAGGTAGATCAGGGAGGCGCGCAGCACCTTGCGGCTGTCTTGAAGCGTGCGGGTGCGCATGGCCTGAACCGCCGGCCAAATCATGACGGCGCCCAGCGCCAACATGCCGATGGCGTATATGGGGCCATTCATGCCCAGATACACCGGCAGCAGCGAGACCGGGACGAGGAGGATGCTAAAGCCCAACATCTGCCGGAAGGTCCATTCGCCCCTCGGCTCGATGCACGGCAGCATCTTGAAGCCCGCCCGCTTGTAGTCTTCTTTGAACATCCACGCGATGGCGTAAAAGTGCGGAAACTGCCAAATGAACATGACCGCGAAGAGAATCCAGGCGACAGGGTCAAGCTGGCCCGTGGCCGCGGCATAGCCGCCAAGGGGCGGCATTGCGCCTGGAATCGCCCCCACGATGGTATTCGTCCATGACACTTTC
>CAZLBS010000544.1:0-2827 GCA_964557505.1 uncultured Nitrospiraceae bacterium
TGGATGGACCTGCGCATCGGCCGGCAGGTACTGACGTGGGGCACGGGCGACCTGCTCTTCATCAACGACCTTTTCCCGAAGGATTTCCAGTCTTTTCTGTCGGGCCGCGACGTGGAATACCTCAAGGCGCCGGGCGATGCCGTGAAGGTCGGCATGTTCTTCGATGCCGTCAACATCGACGTGGTGTATTCGCCGCAGTTCGACCCCGACCGCTACATCACGGGCGAACGGCTGAGCTACTGGAACCCCCTGTTCGATGAACGCGACGGCAACCGCTTCCGTGTCAACGGCGACGAGCCCGACGAGTGGTTTTCGAACGACGAGTGGGCCGTGCGGCTGTATCGCACCTTTGGCGCGACCGAGGCGGCACTCTACTTTTATGACGGGTATTGGAAGTCGCCCGCCGGGCAGGACCTCTTGTCCTACACCGCCACGTTTCCGCGCTTGCGCGTGTTCGGGGGCAGCCTCCGCGGCACGATCGGCAGCGCGGTGGCGAACATCGAAGTGGGGTACTACGATTCGCTGGACGATCGCGCGGGCGCCGATCCTTTTGTTGCCAACAGTCAACTTCGCGGACTCATTGGCTACGAGCGTGAACTGGCGAAAAACTTCACCGGAGCCGTGCAGTTCTACGTCGAACACATGCTCGATTATGAGGCCTTCGAGGCGGCGCGCCCATTCTTCCTCGAGCCGCAGGATGAAACGCGGACGGTCGTAACCCTCCGGCTCACAAGGCTGCTCCTGAATCAGGACCTCACGTTGTCGCTGTTTACTTTCTGGAGCCCGACGGATCAAGACGCCTACCTAAGGCCCAAGGCGACGTACAAGTGGAGCGACAACGTGACCCTCGAGGCCGGCATGAATGTCTTCGCGGGGCAAGATGACTTTACGTTTTACGGGCAGCTTGAGGACAACACCAATATCTACGTCAGCTACCGGTATTCCTTTTGAACCTGAGCGTACAGGGGTTGGACCGTGGCGTCCCCTGCAATCAGTTCGGCGGCTGCGTCATTTCCCAGCATCAGGACACGCTTGTTCGTGACGGGCCGCAGCAACTCATGCACCGCCGCTGGGCTAGCGGCTTGCTCGATTGCCATCCTGAATTCACCGGCCAGCGTGATGTAGAAATACGGCGCGTCGTCGCCGAATCCGGCACGGATGTCCTCCGGGTCTGTCACGATAGGAATGGGCTGGCCCGCATAAAAGGCCATTGCCGGGTAAACGCTCGAGCCATGCACGGTGTGGCCCTTGGCCATGAGTTGCCCGGCAAACTCAGACATCGGCCGGTAGCTGTTGTCCCCTGACCAATGCCCGGCGCGAATGCCGAATATGGCGAAGCACACGCACAGCGCCGCGGCGGCAATGGATGAATAGCGCGCGCCCGCCGTGAGGAGGGAAAGCGCAGCCACCACGAAGGCCAGCAGCCCGCTCACGGCTACGACGATTCTCGCGCCATCGTGCGATACAGCAGCCACGCCATAGAGCGACAGCCCTGCACCTGCGGCGAGGAGCACGGCTAGCGATGCCGGGGCCCAGCCCCGAACGAGCCAATGCGCGCCTGCCCGCCGCGCCTCTTCGCGGATGTGCACAAGGTCGAATCCTACCCCCCACAGCAACAGCGGAAAGGCGGGCAAGACGTACTCATACTCTTTGCCAGCGATGAGGCTGAACACCAGCACGCTTAGCCAGCCCGTAAGCAGGGCAATGCGCAGTTCGATGGGCCGCGTGTGCCAGCGCGTATAGGACGCCTGCAATGGCAAGAGCAGCCCCCATGGCGCACATAGAACCGGGAGAGCGATGAAGTACGCCCACGGGCCGCCGCTATTGATGCTCGACGCGGTATACGTGCGCTCGACGACCTGGTTGTCCAGAAAGGCCCGCAGGTCGGCCCAGTCTTGCCGCATGAGCACTGCGATGGCCCAAGGCGACGCCAGTGCGGCGCCCAAGACCATGACGCCCGCGAAACAGGCGAGCGGCTTCCAGCGTGCGTTGCCCGCAAACACGAGGGCGATGCCCGTCCAGCCGAGAACCGTGATGGCCAGCGCAAGTGGAAAGTCCGGCTGATACACGCCCGTTGTTCGGAGCAAGTGCACCACGACCTCGAGGGACATCGCGGCGGCGGACAGCGCCAGGCACCAAAGCACCGCGCGCTTCCGGTCCTCCGCAAGAAACAGCGTCACCGCAATCCAGGCTGCCCACAGGAAGATAAACGCGGGCGGCCCCTTGATGAGCAGCGCCCCGCCAAAGGCCGCCCCGCTCAGCGCCGCCATGCCAAACGTGTCTCGGGCCGAGGTGCGCCCAACCGCCGACACGAACGCAATCAGCGCTAAAAACACGAACAGTGTCAAGGGCACATCGAGCTGTGCCAGCCGCGTCCGCTGCAGGAAATAGAACGACGCGATGAGCCCTACGCTGCCCCAGAAGGCGGCTTCACTTCCCAGAAAGCGGCGGCCTGTCCAATACACGAACAGCACGAGCACAAACCCGCACAGCGCGGTGGGCAGCCTCGCGGTCAGCGGGGTGATGGCGCCAGTCGCTTCATACAGCCCGGCAATCGCCCAATACAGCAAGGGCGGTTTGGCCAGGTAGGCCTGGCCGTTCAGGGTGGGCACGGCGCAATCCCCGCTCAGCAGCATTTCCTGAGGCGGCGCCGCGCGCTGGCCTTCATTGTCGCCGTAGATATCGGCGATGCCCAAGCCGGTAAAACACGCGGCCCCCGCCACGAGGACGAGGGCAAGAGGGTATTTCATAGTGTGCAGCAATTCACGCTTGGCGGCCGCGAACGGCCTCCCCGGACGGCTCTCGGCTTACTCGGCCAATTTCAGCA
>CAZLBS010000545.1:0-2823 GCA_964557505.1 uncultured Nitrospiraceae bacterium
CATGGACGGCAATCTCATTTTCGTCTGCGACGCGCCGGGCTCGGGGGCATTCGTCGAACCGCTCCGGGCGTCGGGCGATCAAAAGCGCGTGTTGATAACGAGTACGGCCCCGGACCAGCCGCTGACCGTTGTGGCTGATGGCGATGTGTCGTTCTCGCTTTATTTCTGGCTGCGGATTTTGAACGGAGCGACGATCGAACGCGCCTTCTTGCACGCGAACCAAGGCATGCGGTTTTCAGCGCGCGGCCAGCAGGCACAGCTTGACGACAATGGCAACGGCATCGCCAATGAGGCTCAGGACGGCCTCGCGTCGCGCTTCTTGCGGCTTGGTGCAGGCCTGCTTTTGGCAGGCGACGACCCCATCATTGGGGCGGTGAGCGAGACCATTCGTCTAGACACCGAGAACAGCGCGGTTATTAGAGCAAGCGATGTGACAACCATCAACGAATTGCGGCGCGTGTGGGCCACCATCATTGCGCCTGGTGATGGCGCGATGGCCGATGTGGAACTGACGAGCACGGGCGGCAACGATTTCGAAGCGATATACGACGGTTTTGAAGACGCCGGAGCATACACCATTGCCATTTTTGCCCGCGACGCGGAAGGCAACGTTTCGCTGCCGAGCACATCTTACGTCCGGAAAGGGCCCCTGGGCTTCAGCGATCTTGACGCAAGCGGCACGGTAAACGCCGTCGACGTGCAACTTGTCATTAACGGCGCGCTCAATTTAGACACTGGAGGAACCGGCACCGACGTAAATGCCGACAGCCAAACCAACGCTGTGGACGTCCAAGCCGTGATCAATGCGGCCTTGGGGATTTCTCGCTAGGCCGCGCCTCAGGAACGAGGCGTTTGGCGAAGATGTTGGCCTGTTTGTGCAGGGTGAAGCCTTCGACGTTGGGCGGGTCGAATACATGGAACGTGACCAAGCCGCGATCGGGGGCGATGCGAAAGACCGTATCGGTTTCGGGGAAGAGGGTGGCCGGGTCTTGTCCGGGGTTATAGACGGTTAGGCCGCCGTTGCCATTGGATTCAATGCGCACGATGATGTCCGGCGCGGGGCTATACTCACCGGCATAACGCTGCAAGGTCTCTTCATCCAGTTCGATGCGGGTGTCCCACTCGGTGCGCTGGGGCATGGCGCTCATTTCTTTCACCGTGCGCCCGTCCTTGAAGAGGCGCTTCATGCGATGAACCCCACGCGGGCGGCGCTCGAGTTCTTCCATCAGATCGAATTCAGCGGCCTGCGAAAAATTGGCAAGATGGTACAGATACACCTTGCGCGCTGCGAGGTCATAAATGGTGGAATAGGTGGTAAACGCCTGGGGCCCGTGTTGGTGCGCGGCATCGAGCGCTGCGACGGCCGTTTCGTAAGGAGCCTCCCCTTTCTTTGCCAAGGCCTGATGCATGGCCATTGCCCGGGGACAGCGATAGCCCGACAAGCCCAGGCGGACGTTGGTCATGACGCTGAACTCGCCGGGCATGGGAGCGACGTGCAGGCCTGATTCGGGCAGCCACGAAACGGTTATGGCATTGCCATTGGCATCGGCGAACATGAACTGCGCCTCGGCAAGGTGCGTGCAGTTGTAGCGTTTGAAATAGTCCGCGGCCTCGCCGACATCCTTACATTCGTTCATGATCTTTTCGAGGAGGTTTTTGGGCGTTTCCTTGGCGGGGTCTGGCTCCCAGGGCGCCGGATTAAGCGCGGAAGAATCGAAGGCCAGCCCCTTTTCGTTCATGCTGCCCTGCGCGAAGCGGCCGTCGAATCCCACGTTCACGCGTCCGTACTTGCCTTCGCCGCCGCGCTCGAACCAGATGACGCCAGGTTTGGTCCAGTCTTCGTTATTGCCGAACAAGACCACGCCGTCACGGTATAGGGTGAACATGGAACACGCTTGTGCCCCGGGAATGCCTAGAATACACGCTGCCGCCAAGAGTCCATACACTGCCCGCAAGGCCCTATCTCCCTTCTTTGCGACTCACCGCCCGACTCGTCAAGGTCTCTTTAGACGACGCATGCAACTGGCTATTCATAAGGCAGGGCGCAGCACCATGCGCCAGCTCTCATGCCTGCGTGCGCCTCCTGATGACACAGCATGAGCCAAATGCCGGCGAAGCGAAGCCGCTTGCTCGCGTTGGCCATGGCGGAGATGAATGCTTACTCTATAGTCACGCCGCCATCTAAAAATGCTCGGAGATGCAGGGTGACGCAAACCCGGTCAGCAAAAGATGAGACTCATTTTCCCGGCACGAGCACTGTGCGGTATTCATCCAAAACGCCCAGCTGCGCAGCCGCGCTCTGCGCCCTTGCCTTCGGCTTCTGGTCCATCTGTGGAAGTGCGCATGCCGATGAGATTCACCCGCAACATGCAGCGACTGCCTCTCTAGATGCGGCGGACATGCAGTCTTTCAGCGGCTTCGCGAAAGGCCCGGCGGGTCGTTTTGCTGCGCTTCAAGCGGGCCCTCCCCTTGATTGCGAAGATCCGATTGCCGGAGATGTGAATGGCGACAGCCGGGTGGACGCGGTCGATGTGCAGTTGGTGATCAATGGCGCCCTTGGCATCGAAGCAACCACCAACACCGATATTGACTTCGATGAGCAGACCAACGCGGTCGATGTGCAACTGGTCATCAATGGTGCATTAGCCCTCGGTATCGACGCAGACGGGGACGGTCTCGCCGATGGGGCCGAACGCAACCTCGGCACAATCGAAACCGACCCTGACACGGACGGCGATAGTCTGCGCGATGGCTGCGAACTCCTGCTTGGTTTCAATCCGTTGCTGCCTGACTTGCCTGGCGGCGACGGCGACGGCGATGGCG
>CAZLBS010000546.1:0-2795 GCA_964557505.1 uncultured Nitrospiraceae bacterium
GGCGGTTTCTGCGAAGTGCTTGGCGAAAAGGTCCTGCTGCTGGCCCCTGTCTTCGAGCACAGCGGCGAAATTGACGAGGCGCGCGCGAGGGAAGCCCTTGAGCGAAACGAGCGCCGCTTGCAAAAGAAAGAAGAGGGCGTCGACGCCACGCGTGCCGAGGCCTCCATTCGCCGTGCCATTGCCCGCATCAGTGCCAGCCGCCGCGAGGGCATCTAGGCCCCCGCGCGAAATAATCCCCCGCCCCCACGCGTCATGTGCTATACTCGTGAGGCCCGGGGAAGGCTGCGATTTTTGGCGAGATGTGGGTGCTGCTCGACGGGAATGACGTGTGAGCCCATTCAGCCGCCTCAATGTCCTCGTCGTCGACGACGACGATGATTTTCTGGAATTGGTTTCTACATACCTGCGCGACAAAGGGTTACGCGTTACGGCCCGCCGCAATGCCAACGAAGCGCTCGCGTCGTTGCGCGACGGCGACTACAATCTCGTGTTGTGCGATGTGCGCATGCCCGGCATGTCCGGCATGAGTTTCTTGACGGCAGCACGCGCCATGTACCCCTCCATCGCCATCCTGTTGATGACGGCTTATGAGGATGAACTGCCGGTCTCGGAGGCTTTAGCTGCTGGAGCCGACGGCTACCTCACCAAACCCTTCTCGTTCGACAAACTCTCTCTGATCTTCGAGCGGGCTTATTGGAAGGCATTGTCCCGTGAAGATTGGTGGGAACGCCACGCTGTCGCGTCGTAAGAGTATGTAGCGTATCAGCTTATCAATCCGGCGGTCTTGCCGGCCATTCTCGAGCCCTGTTCAACGTCAAGTTCGAGAACGGCCGGATGTCCGAATGCCAGTAAGAGCACCGAATTATTCAGCGCCGATCCCCGTCCCATCCCAGGGGCGGTCGAATCGTCCAAACGTGCGTGCGCTGTCCTCGGAGACGGGAAATGTGTCGGCGGGGTAACGCAAAAACTCCACATGGCCATCCAGATAGAGAACGTTAGCACCGCCCGGGACATGCGCGAAATCAATCACTTTAGTGGAGACATGATCCCACATGATGGGCACGGTGCTGGCCCCTCTGGCACTGGCCGCGGGTGCATTGATGTTAGTGATAAGGAAACGCTCAATGCCCGCACGCAAGCGAAACAGGGTGTTGGAGGCTCCGGCTTGCGTACCTTCATTGTCACCCGAGAACGTGAAGTCCTTGTCGCTTGCCGCGCCCGGGTTCGATGGGTTCGTGTTTGCGGATGCTACCTCGGCCCATGGCGACCCCGCGTATTCCTCGGGTTCAATGCGTCCTCCGGGGCCTGACCCTTCGACTCCCAACAGCGCATCGCCCAGGATGTTGCGGTCTTCCAGAATGAGGAATCCCGTGTAGTCATAGGGTTCCTTCTTTAGTTCGCACGGCTGCACGATTCCATCTACTGGACCAGCATTCGACCCGTCGAAGCGTTCGACGGCGTCCCTCTGGGCAGTCCACGATGGACACCACAGAATGTTGACATCGGAAATGTACTCCGGAATCATGGCATCTCCGCGGATGGTCATCGTGTTGCCGAGCGTGCCGTCGCACTCGAAAATCTGCCGCGTGACGAAGCGCTCGCCTTTACTCTCGTTGGCGTACATCACGTGGCTTAAGCCAAGTTGCTTCAGGTTGTTCTGGCAGCTAGCCCGGCGAGCCGCCTCACGCGCCCGCGCCAGTGCCGGCAACAAGATTGCCGCCAATATGCCAATGATGGCGATGACCACCAAGAGTTCAATCAACGTGAACCCAAGGCTCTTCTCCTTGTGCATGGTATTCCTCCTCGATGCCCGTTCCCGCCATGCAGCGTTTTGCTTTCTTGGCGGATCAGGGGTGCACCCCATAAGTTCAGTATGTCTAGCTACAACTTGATTAGCATGCTAAGCGGCGGGAGTATAACCTATGCGCAGCGTGTGTGCAAACGTGGTTATCCACATAAAAACGCGCACCAGCTCCTCGGCGGAGCCGGTGCGCGTGTCCGTGGTACCGGGGTAGGCGGTGGGCTACTTCACAGTGGCGCTTTCTTCGGCTGCTGCACTGGGCAAGGCTGGCGGTTGCACGACTTCCACTGGGGCGATCTCAGCAAGACTGTCCTTGAGCTTGCCGGCATCGCCAACGACCACGATGACAAACTGGCCCGGCTCGATGTGTTCCGATGCAATCCGCATGACATCTTCCGGCGTGGTTTCTTTATAACTGTCTAGCGCTTCCTGCAGGTAATCATCAGACAGGCCATATAGCTCGATAAGCCACTCGTAAGCGACGTAGTCCTGCGGCGTTTCAAGGCCGATGGGAAAGCTGCCCACCAGATACGACTGTGCGCTGTCGAACTCTTCGCCAGCAGCCGATTCCGTCTCCATGCTATTGACGACATCGAGCACGGCCTGCACGGTTTCCGCGGTGCGTTCGGTCTGCGTAAACGTGCTCGCCATGAACTTGCCGGTTTCGAGGCTCGGGGAGATGCCGCCCCGCGCGCCATAGGTGAGGCCCCGCTCGACGCGAATGACCCGGTTCAGGCGCGCATTAAAGCCGCCGCCAAAGATCTGGGTATACAGCCGGGCCTTATGGTAATCGGGATGCCCCCGCGTGAAGGACAACTGACCCACACGTATCTGGCTTTGGACCGCTCCCGGCTTGTCCACGAGATAGATGATGGCCTCCTCGCGCGCAGGGAAACCGGGTATAGACACCTCTGGCGCGGCAGCGCTCGCATTCCACTCGCCGAGATGCTTCTTCGCCAGGGCAATCGCCTCTTCCGGCTCCACATCGCCCGCG
>CAZLBS010000547.1:0-2795 GCA_964557505.1 uncultured Nitrospiraceae bacterium
GAGCGTCCCCGCGTGCGCCTCGCTCGGGAAGCGAATGCCGTCCAGCGCGCCCCTGCCTCCAGGGGCCTGCGCCATTACTTGTGGGGTGGGTGCGTCTTGGGGCATACCGATCCTCGCTGCCTGAACGCACGATCTTAGCAAAGAAGGCCGCACGTTACGTATGGACACTGCAATTTATGCGCTAGAAATGCTGTTGCTGGGCGCTGGCGTAGGGCTTATCAGCTCGGTATTGGGGCTTGGCGGCGGCATTCTCATGGTTCCCGCCTTTCTAATCTTCGTGGATGGAATGGATCCCCACACCGCCAAAGGTTCGAGCCTGCTCATCATCACCTTCGTGGCCGCGCAAAATGCCTGGCGCCAGAATGTCAACGTGCACACCCCGTGGACCCTTGCCGCGCTGCTGGCAAGCGGCTCTATTGTGGGCGGATACCTGGGCGCATGGCTCACGCACTTGTTGCCAGGACGCATGGTCATCTTGCTCTTTGTCGCGCTTATGGCCGTCACCGCGTGGCGCACCTTTCTCATCAAGCCCATCAATGTAGACGACCAAGACGTGCGCGAGCGGCGCGCGCTTGCGATTCTAATTGGGCTGGCAACCGGGCTTGTGTCAGGCGCAACGGGAACGGGCGGCGGCGGCGTTCTCGTGCCGCTGACGCTCATCGCTGGACTGACCACCAACCGGCGCGTGGTGGCCCTGTCCAATCTCGTCATGGTGGCGACAGCGGCGGCATCGACCTTGGCGCACCTGCTCGCGCAACCGACTACGGTCCTGCCGTACACGCTAGGCACGGTGCACTATGCCATTGCCCCGATGGTGTTTTTAGGCGCCGTGCTCAGCAGCTTTGCCGGGCGCCGCCTGAACGAGCGCGTGTCGCTGAATGCTCGAAAGGCCATTCTGGGGGTCTTGCTGCTGATTATCGCGGCCCGGCTTCTCTGGCAGGCGTTTGCAGGCTAGCGTCTGCCGGCGCATCGGCGGTAGGCGTGACTTCAGGATAGAACCACACCACCACTAGCCCCAGTACGGCGAAGAGTCCGCTCGCCGGCCCAATGGCGTAGATGCCATACGGCGATTCGACTGAATCACCCAACGCACTCATGACGGCGCCCGCGAGCAGTACCGAGAGGGTCTGGCCGGCTTTGATCGTCACCGTGCTCCAGGCATTGTAAATCGCCTCCCGCCGCTCGCCGCTCAGCCGCTCATCGTAGTCGATGGCCTGGCCCAGCAGTGGAATGGTGACGACATATTGGAGTCCTTGTCCGATGCCGCAGTACGCGAACAAAATGGCCGCTATGGTGGTCTTGGCCGAGGCATCGATGGGCAACAGGGAAATCGGCAACATCATTGGCAGTCCGGTCGCGATGATGGCGAAGCCGATGAATAAGAGCCACTTCGCACTGAAGTAGCGCGACAAGATGGGCGTGATGCCCAGGGCCGTAATCAGGCTGAGCAGTATAAACGGGCCCATCAGCGCGGTGATGGTGGATTCATCGCCATCTAGCGCCACCACGGCCCAAATGGGCAACACGCGCTGCGAGGCGAGGTAGCCGATCATGAACAGAAAGAATGCCGCCAGATAAAAGCGGAAGGGCGGATTCTTCAGCGCCTCGAATGCTTCCGTGAGCGGCGGGGTGGTCACCGCATGCACGCGTGAGGACTCACGCTCGCGGATGAAAAAGGCCGGCGCCAAGAAGCACAGCATCCCCGCGAGCGCCAGCACGGCCGTCGTGCGTTGCATGCCCACCGGAGAGGCCGCGGGGGGAGCATCCTCCATTGGTTCCTCGGCAGACGCCCCAGCCTCGGGCATGCCGGGGAGAGCGGGTTCTGCCGCGAGTTCCACGCCTTGCGCCGGGGCATTGCGGGCGGGGTCTAGGAGGACGCTCAATTCGCCTGGCACGATGACGGCAATGGCGAGCCCTACGATCATGCCGGCCGCCTGCCATTGGCCAAGCCGGACGCGGGCCTGCGCCGTGCGCGCGATCTCCGGTCCAAGGGCGTTCAGCGGGACCATCGCGAGAGTGAAGAAGAGCCAGTGCAGACACATGATGGCCGTGCCATACACGAAGTTCACCCAGGAGGTCTCGGCGATTGGCGGATACCAGAAGAGGATGGCCGTGCAGGTCATAAGCAGGGCGCCCGCTACGATGAACGGCCGCCGCCGTCCGCGCAAGCGAATGAGCCGCCAGCGCCCGGGCGTGTGCGGGGTGCGGTCAGACCATGCGCCGATGAGCGGATCGGTGATGGCGTCGAACACGCGGCCCGTCGCGAAGATGAGGCCCGCCAAAGCCGAGGTGACGTATACCGTGCGGCCGGTGCCTTCGCCAGGAAAGTAGAAGAAGAACCCCCACTGCGCGAAGATTTCGCTCATGATCTGCACGCCGAGCATGCCGACCATAAAGGCCGCCCCTTCGCGTATGGAAAAATCGCGCGGCGGCGCAGCGGCCTGCGTATTCGTACTAGCCAATCACGGTTCCATCGGGGATGATGGCCCCCTTGGTCACGATGACGATGCCTTCGCGGACGGCATAGCCTGGTCCTTCCCGGTCCGCGAGCTTCTTCGAGCCGCGGATGATGACATTCTTGCCGATGCGCGCATTCTTGTCGATGATGGCCCGGCTGATCTTCGACCCCCGGCCGATGCCGAGCGGGTGCTTGGGACGGGCCTTCTCCTCGAAAAAGTCGGCCCCCAAAATGACGCACTCATTCAGTTCGACATCGGGCTGCACGATGGTACGAATCCCCACGATGGACTTGCTGATTTTAGCCCCTCGGATGCGGCAGCCTTCGCAGATGACGG
>CAZLBS010000548.1:0-2786 GCA_964557505.1 uncultured Nitrospiraceae bacterium
TCCGATCTTGTTTCCGCCGCTTTCGTCCTCTTTGCCGCGCAAGCTCACAGGCATCTGGATCGACAACGGTTGCTTGATGCCGCTTCCGGCCTCCTCGAGATACTTGTGCAAAGCTCCATCAACACACGTCAGGGCAATGTGATTCAACGTGCTTCGGGTGAGCCTTCGCAGACGAGTCACGCGCTCCATGGAGACCGCCGCCCCAGCTACTTGCCGGCCCGCTGTTACCTGGCCCGTGAGCGCGCTGCGCTCAGACGTGAACGGAAGCGCGATTGCGTTCCGGGTCAAGCCAACTCGCTCCAGTCCCAGCAGCAGCGTAATGCGATTCAATCCGAGCAGCGTTCGTAGCGGCATGCCCATCATTTTCAAGATGCGGCCAAAATCGCTGTTCTCGTTGCTGTTTTGCGAACCGTAGAGAAAAGGCTTGTCCGCGTTCCAGAACACCTTCTTCAAGGTCTTGCCTGGCTGCTTCGGCATGAAATCCGCGAAGAGCCTCGTGAAGCTGATCCCGTCGCCATACGAGTGATGGACCTTGATGTATATGGCGAAGCTGGCATCCGCGAGCCCGTCAATGACATGCATTTCCCACAATGGGCGCGAGCGATTCAAACACGGGGTATGCAGTTCGCCGACGAAATCCAAGAGATCCTGCCGCGTGGATCTTGCCTTCAATTTGTGGTAGTAGAGATGCTCCTCCATATCGAGTTGTTCCACTTCGCGCCAGCATAAGCCAGAGAGCGGCGATATCGTCAGCCGCAGATTGAAAGGAGCGGCGGCCTCGTCGTGCTCCAGCATTTCTTGAAACAGTTTATGGACATAATTTCGCGCGGCCCCTTTGGGACGCTTCAAGGTGAAGACGCCGCCTACGTGCTTTGGGCTGGCCTCAGTTTCGAACAGCAGAAACGCCTGATCAACTAGCGATAGTGGCTTGGTGGACATGTGCTGCTCCCCAACGATTTGCCTGCCCTGAAGTGCGCGATTTGGCCCGTGAGCGTTACTGGATTTCAGCTGTCCCGCGCCGCCGTGATAACTCGCTCATCATACCAGAAGTCCTACTCGGGCATTCTTGCAGACGAATGCATCCATGACATTCGGCAGGGGCAGCAAATGGCGGCGGGGGCGGGCGAAGGCAATTGGAGCGCATGCGGACGACATCGAGATAGTGATGGCGGGAACCTTGCTGCTGCTTGGGGAGGCATCAGGAACTGGCAGACCGCCCCGCCTGTTGACGGAATCGAGGCTCCAATAACTTTGCGTCATGTCACGGCGTATGGCGGCGCAACCCCGTTGCTGGAGCAAGCGCCCACGTTCAGGTCAGCACCTCCCGTGAAGCTCCCGCCCCCGTTTCGACTTTGCTCTGCGCGGCAACTAAGCCATGACTGCACTCGTTGAATTTCCGCGTGTTGCTCGTTATGGCCCGCTTCCAACGCGTATATGCGCAATTAGATAGAAATAGATATTGAAGTTGATAGTTGAGGCGTTCGCTGTACGGCTTTATCCGTCCCATCTGTTCGGCTACACTCCCATCATCTGAAGACTGTTGGAGAACTCGATGATGCATAATCCACCAGCGAATATTCGAATCGTTTCTCTCTTCCTCTTGTGCTTTTTCCTTATTGACCGGGCTGTACCGCAAGCGCTTGCACAAACCCCGGAGACGGCAGCGCCGTCGGCTGAGACGGCGGCGGAAGAACTGTCGCTTGCCACCGTGAACGCGTCGCTGCTTGAGATTGAAGCCCTAAGGACGGCACTCGGCAACGCAGCCCCTGCAGAAGAATTTCAGCAACGGCTCGGGCAACTCGAGGACGAAACAACACGTGTCTTGGATGAGCGTCTTCAGGCCGCGCCGATTGAAGCCATGAATCGCCGGCTGCTGGAAGAATTGCAGGCCGCCGTGTCACGGCAAAGCAGTCAGGCCGAGGCCATCAGAGGCGGCATCGCAAGCGCCATCGAGGAAGCCGACACAATTCGCGAGAAATTGCGTGTCTATGCACAGCGGTGGGAGACAGCCCTGGAAAGTCCGGAGGTTGCCGGCTTGCCCAAGGAGGCCGCTGAACGGGTTCAGCAGGCCGCCCGCGATGCGGAAGATGCTTACGCGGGGGCACAAGCGCGCGTCGGCGAATTGGTCGAACTCGAGGCGAGCACGCTGGCGTTAGCCAATCGGCTTGACGGCATCGTTGCTGAGGCGGAAGCGCGCGAGCGGGTTCTCCAGGAGCAAACGTTTGCCATTGTCGAGCCGCCGATTTGGGCTGTCGTTGCGGCGCTCGATCTTGAGGTCATCATGTCCGACACCGCCGCCGCGATGGGCAGCGTTCAACAGGCACTACAAGACCTGGCGACGTCATACCAGGGCCGCCTTGTCATCCACGGGTTATTGGCGCTCTTCATGCTCACGGCCGTCCTGGTGCTCCGCCGCAGCCCGATGCTGACCTCGCAGCCCGAACTGGCCTTTGCCCGGCGCGCACTCGCGCATCCCGTAGCCGTTGCGCTGCTGCTCAGTCTAGTGCCGACGCGGTTCCTCTACCCGAACGCACAGCCAAGCGTCCTGACGCTAAACGCCATGGCGTTCTTGGCTGCTGAGTTGGTGGTCCTCTGCGCCGTCTTGCCATTGCTGACAGCGCTGAGAGCATGGTTGTTAGGCGCGCTGTTGGTGGCCGCCCTGTCGCTGCAGTTTTTCCCTGGCGGCACGCCGCTATACAGGATGCTGTTGCTGGCCGTCATCGCCGGATCAATCGGGGCGCTGCTGGCGCTGTGCCGCCTGCACGGTCGGCCCAGTTCCGCCGCCG
>CAZLBS010000549.1:0-2779 GCA_964557505.1 uncultured Nitrospiraceae bacterium
CTTAGATGAAGCGTTCGCATACGCGCATGAACTTCACCGCGGGCAAGTGCGCAAAGGTTCTGCAATTCCCTACATCACCCACCTGATGAGCGTCGCCGCGCTGGTTGCCGAAAACGGGGGCGATGAAGAACTGTGCATCGCCGCCTTGCTGCATGATGCCGTCGAGGACCAAGGCGGAGCCGCCACCTTGGAAGAGATTCGCAGGCGATTCGGCGAGCGCGTCGCGTTGCTGGTGCATGGAGCCAGCGATGCCTTCGAGCAGCCGAAGCCCCCTTGGCGCGAACGCAAAGAAGCGCACGTCGCGCACATGCGCGCGGCGCCTCCTGAGCTAAAGCTCCTCACCGCGGCCGACAAGTTGCACAACCTCCGCGCCCTCCGCCGGGATGCCGCGGCCAAAGGCGCCGCCGCGTTCGAGGTCTTCCAAGGCAAACAGGACGGCACCCTCTGGTACTACGAGGCCATGGCCGAAGCGCTGGCAGAGGGCTGGCAACACCCGATTCTCGATGAGTACAAGCAAGAGCGTGCGCTGCTGCACCAACTGCTCTAGGCGATGCTTATTCGATGTGCGTCATTGAATCGGCATTCGAAGGATGCGGCGCCGAATTAGGCCTTGCCGTTGTAGCTTCGGCGTAAATTGGTGGGAAGAATGTCCATGCCTTCGCGGTACTTGGTGACCGTGCGGCGGGCGATCTGGATGCCCTGCTCCTTGAGCTTATCGGCAATCTTCTGGTCGCTGAGGGGCTTGCGCTTATCTTCCTCGTCGATGATTTTCCGAATGAGCGACTGAACGCTCTTGGAAGATTGCTCGGTTCCCGCGTCGGTCTTGAGACCGGGCGAGAAGAAATACTTCATCTCGAACAGGCCTTGCGGCGTCTGCATGAACTTGCCTCGCGCCGTGCGGCTGACCGTCGCTTCATGCACCTCGACCTTCTCCGCGATCTCCTGCAAGGTCAACGGCTTGATGTAGTCCACGCCCTTGTCGAAAAACTCCTTCTGCACCTCGACGATGGCCGTGGCAATGCGCAGGATGGTGCGCTTGCGCTGCTCGATGTTGCGAATCAGCCACCGCGCCGATTCGAACTTCTCCCGCAAGAAGCGCTTGTCCTCTTTGGGGATGCTTCCGGTTTTCATCATGTGCCGGTAGTCATTCGAGGTGCGCAATACGGGGGAGGTCTCGTCGGTCAAATAGACGCGGTACTCATCCTCTTCCTCGTCTTTCTCAACGATGACATCGGGCGTGACGTACTGCGGCGGCGCAGAACTGTATTCGTGCCCCGGCCAGGGATTCAACGTGGCCAGCTTGGCCTTGAGCGCTTCCACGCGCTCCGGCGTGATGCGCATCGCCCGCGCGATTTTGGGAATCTGGCGGTGCTCGAGGTCCTCGAGATGATGCGCCACCAGGTCGTACAACTCCCGCTCGCCCGGGTAAAAGGCATTGACCTGCAGCAGCAAGCATTCCACGATGCTTCGCGCCCCGACGCCGATGGGATCAAAGGTTTGGATCAGACGCAGCGTGTCCCGCACCTCGTCTACCGGCGCGCCCATTTCCCAGGCGACATTGTCGAGCGAGCCGGTGAAGTAGCCCCGCTCATCGATCTCGCCAATGATGCGCATGCCGATGCGGTGCTGCTGCTCGTCTTTCGCCGCGAGGTCCATCTGGGTGCACAAGCGGCTTAACAGCGAATCTTCCTTGGTGATCGACTGCTCGTAGTAATCCCGGCGCGCGTCCATGTCGCGGTTGCGGCTGAAGTCCGTGCCTTCAGGCTTGAAGTCTTTGATTTGGCTGGCGTACTGGTCCCAGTCGAATGAGCCATCCTCGAACTGCAGCGAACTGTCATCGACGGAGTGCTCGGGTGGGTCTTCGAAAGCCTCATCCCCCGGCTCTTGGGACACCAACTCCAACACCGGATTCATCTCGAGTTCCTGCTGCACGTGCTGCTGCAGCTCCATGGTATTCATCTGCAATACCTGGATGGCTTGCTGCATTTTTTGTGTCAGCATCAGACGCTGCGTTTGCGTCTGTGCTAACCGCTGTTCCATATGCATCATATGGCGTGCTGCCCCTAGCTGCGGCCGTCCGCCGCTGCCCCTGCCAATCGAGTAGCAAGTTCTATTCCACGGTACCACCGATTCCGGCGCGTGTCAATTGACCTCGAACGTCCACCGCCCTATAATCCCAAGTAGTGTGCTTAGCACAATTCCAACCGCAAGATGTTGTGACATTGGGGCGGAGGGCGCGGGATTTGTTGGAATTCAGCCTGCTCGGCAGCGGCAGCACGGGAAACGCGATTGTGGTACGGAATGCCACGACGAAAGTGCTTATCGACTGTGGGCTGAGCTTGCGGCAGTTAGAAAAGCGTGCAGCCGACGTCGGCGTACCCTTAGACGACATTGCGGGCGTCTTTCTGACCCATGAGCATGGGGACCATTGCTTGAGCGTGGGCTCCTTCGCCCGGAAGTACAACACGCCGGTCTACATGTCTAGAGGCACCGCCGGCAACTTGCCCCAGCGTATTGGGGCCCTTCCAAAACCAGAAATCTTTGAGGCGGGCGATTGCATCGCGCTCGGTTCCTTGAGCCTGCAAAGCTTCAGCGTCCGCCATGACGCGGCCGACCCGGTGAACTACGTGATCGAGTGCGGCGGCCTGCGGCTGGGCCTTGTCTTGGATTGCGGCTCGGTGACGCATCTCGTGCGCGCGAGGCTCCAGGGCGCGCACGGCGTCATCCTCGAGTCGAATCATTGTCCCCACATGCTCATGACAGGCGACTATCCGCTGCC
>CAZLBS010000550.1:0-2777 GCA_964557505.1 uncultured Nitrospiraceae bacterium
CAACATCGACGGCATGAACGTCGTCTTGGTCGACGATGTCATTCACCGGGGCCGCACCATTCGCGCTGCGCTCGACGAGCTGATGGATTATGGCCGCCCCGCACGCGTGCAGCTCGCCGTACTTATTGACCGGGGCGGGCGCGAACTGCCGATTCAGCCGGACTATTGCGGCTGGTCGCTCGGGAGCCCGCAAGACGATCGCGTCTCCGTGCGGCTGAAGGAAACCGATGGCGAAGATGCCGTCGTAGTGGTGCACTATTCGGATACTCGTCTTAAGGCGCCGGAGGATATGCATGGCTGAACCCGGAGAGGAGCCGGCGTGGACGCGCAAAGACTTGGTCGGCATCGAGCCCCTCAGCCGGGCGGAAATCGAAATGGTGCTCGATACGGCGCCGCAGTTCGCGGCCGTATCGGAGCGCAAGAGCGGCATCAAGAAAGTGCCGCTGCTGCAGGGGCGTTTGGTCGTCTTATGGTTTTTCGAGGCCAGCACGCGCACACGCAGTTCCTTTGAACTGGCCGCCAAGCGGGTCTCGGCCGACACCCTCACGATGAACGTGGCCTCCTCGAGCGCCAAGAAAGGCGAAACGCTTCACGACACGCTGCATAACATCGAGGCGATGCACTGCGATGCGGTGGTCATTCGGCACAGCCATAGCGGGGTGCCGCATATGCTGGCGGCGCATCACGATTCGAGCATCATCAACGCCGGCGACGGCGCGCATGAGCACCCGACGCAGGCCCTGCTCGACGCCTACACGATGCGGCGCCACATCCGGCTGCACCGCAACGATCCGAACGCCACGTTAGACGGCGCAAACGTGGCCATCATCGGCGACGTCAAATTCAGCCGGGTGGCCCGAAGCAACATCTATTGTTTGACGAAGCTCGGAGCCAATGTCACATTGTGCGGGCCCAGCACCCTGATGCCCCTTCATGTCGAGCAGCTGGGCGTCAACATCACGCACGATGTGCGCGAGGCCATTCACAATGCCGATGTAGTCTACAGCCTGCGGATTCAACTCGAGCGGCAAAAGGACGCGCTCTTTCCCAGCATGCGCGAATACATCTCGCTGTTTCGCATCGACCGGGAATCGCTGAAAGCCGCCCCCGGCCATGCCATCGTCATGCATCCCGGACCGATCAACCGCAACCTTGAACTGGCGGCCGATATCGCCGATGGCCCGCGCAGTACGGTGCTCGAGCAAGTGAGCAATGGCGTGGCCGTACGGATGGCCGTCATGCATTTGCTGACCAATTTCGGGCGGCCTTATCACCTTGCACAAAAGAAGCGCCGCGCCAGCGACCAGGAGAACGGCACATGAAGCGCGCCCTACTGGCCATGATGTGCTGTGCGTGGGGTTTGGCTGGCTGCAACCAGGGCGAACTCGCCTACACCGCCAATAAGCAAGACAAGACGGTGGTGGAAGTGGAGCATGTCCTCGTGGGCTATATGCGCGGACAGCCGGGTTCCATGTCGGGCACAGGCAACGTGCCCACCGAACCCGTGCGCCGTCTACTGGTCACTCCCGATTTTGTGCTGATTGAAGATTATGCAGGCCATGGCCACGCCGAAGTGATGCCCATGCGCTTATTGAAAAGGCTGACGTGGAAGCCCAATCCCGATCCGCCTGAAGAGGCCGGCCAAACCGAACAGGACGAGTAGGTGCCAAGCACAGTCATTAAGAACGGCCATCTCATCGAGCCGAAGAGCGGTGTCAGCGAGGCGATGGACGTCGCGTTCGAGGGCGAGACGATTACCGCCATCGGCAAGGACCTGAGCGCCGACGAAGTCATCGACGCGCGTGGGCTGGTCGTATGCCCCGGGCTGGTCGACATCCACGTGCACTTCCGCGAGCCGGGGCAAGAGTCGAAAGAGGACGTCGGCAGCGGCAGCCGGGCGGCGGCGGCCGGTGGGTTCACCTCGGTGGTCACCATGGCCAACACGGCTCCGCCCATTGACGAGGCGAGCAAGGTCGAGTTTGTCTTGCGCCGCGCCCGCGAGACGGCCAGTTGCCGCATCTTTCCCGCTGCATGCGCGACGAAGGGCATGCAAGGCATCGAGATGACGGAGATGGCCGAGTTGAAGGCCGTCGGCGCTGTCGCTGTGACCGACGACGGCAAGGACATCGCGTCGAGTTTGGTTCTGCGCCGGGTCCTTGAATACGCGCGAATGGCAGGCCTGCCCTACATGGCCCATTGCGAGGATGACATCCTGGCGGACGGCGGGGCCATGAATGAGGGCTTCGTCAGCACGCGCCTGGGCATGCCGGCGATACCAAGCGCGGCCGAGGAGATCATGATCGAGCGCAACGTCCGGCTGGCGGCGCTCACGGGAGCGCATGTGCACATCCAACATGTGACGAGTGCTTACGGCGTCGAGATTTGCCGGCGGGCGAAAGCAGCGGGGTGGCCCGTAACGTGCGAAAGCGCGCCGCATTATTGGACCTTGACCGACGAGGCCGTACTTGAGCACGGCCCGAATGCGAAGATGAATCCGCCGCTGCGGACCGCGGCGGACCGTGAGGCCATCATCGCCGGATTCAAGGAAGGCGTGTTTGACTGCATTGCGACGGACCACGCGCCGCACACGCCGACCGAAAAGGCGCAGGAATTGGAAGCCGCGCCCTTCGGCATCGTGGGGCTCGAAACCTCGCTTGCCCTGGCGATCACAGGCCTCGCCGAACCGGGACACCTAACGCTTGAGGAGGTCGTCGGCTTGATGACCCGGCGCGGCGCGGAGGTGCTGGGCCTGCCTGTGGGGGTGCTCGAAGAAGGCG
>CAZLBS010000551.1:0-2768 GCA_964557505.1 uncultured Nitrospiraceae bacterium
GCCCACGATATAAATAGCGTAGCGCTCTTTGAGCTGCTGCACGTGCGCGGGCGTCAGCCCCGAATAGGAGAACATGCCCCGCTGATCCGCGATAAATGAGAAGTCGCGCGGCGCGCCCTTGTCCTTGAGCATCTGCACAAAAAGCGTCCGCATGCCGTTGATGCGGTTCCGCATCGACGTTAACTCGTCCTGCCATTGCTGCCGCAATTGCGCATCATCAAGCACCCCCTCCACGCAAGCTGCGCCATGCGCCGGGGGATTCGAATAATTCGACCGCACGCAAGACTTCACGTGCCCCATCGCCTTGGCCGCCGCATCGGCATCCTGGCCAACCACCGTCAGCGCGCCGACCCGTTCGCGGTACAGCCCGAAGTTCTTCGAAAACGAACTCGCGATGACGAGGTCGATGCCCGCCGAGGCCAGTGCGCGCACGCCCGCCGCGTCTTCTTCCAATCCATCCGCAAAGCCCTGATAAGCAAAATCGACGAAGGGCAGCCAGCCGGCTTCCTTCGCGGCGGCGGCCACCTGCTGCCATTGCTCCAGCGTCAAGTCCGCGCCCGTCGGGTTGTGGCAGCAGCCATGCAACAGCACCACGCCATCCGAGGGCGCCTGCTTGAGGAAATCAATCATCTCCTCGAAGCGCACGGCGTTCGCTGCGGCATCGAAGTACGGATATTTCTCGACCTTCATCCCGGCGGCCTCAAATACGTTTGGATGGTTCGGCCACGTCTCATCGCTCAGCCACACCGTGCCGCGCCCAAGGATGTTCTTCACGAATTCCGCGCCCACGCGCAGCGCGCCCGTGCCGCCCGGCGCATGCGCGCTCAGGGCCCGGTTCTGTTGCACCACCTCATGGCCCGCCCCGAAAAGCTGCTCGCGCGCCAATTCGCGGAATCGCGGCGACCCGTCGATAGGGAAATACGCCTTCGTCTGCTCGGCCTCCAGCAAACGCCGCTCCGCTTCCTTCACCGATGCCAGCACCGGCGTCTTGCCTTTGGCGTCCTTGTACACGCCCACCCCAAGATTGATCTTCTTCGGGTTCTCGTCCTTGTTGAACAACTCGACGAGGCCCAGAATCGCATCCGGCTTGGCAGCTTCAAGTGTCTCAAACATGCGAAAGCTCTCCCCCTGCGTGGCACGACAGCCTACTCATATGCACCAGCAAATCCGCCCCCGGCTCCCCCTGCGGATGTGCCATGCACGCCTGCATTTTGAAATGCTAGCACGCTCATCGCAATCCCTGCATCCACCAACAAAAATGGCCCGGAGCGGACCCCGGGCCATGGATGCGTACGGTTCGTGCCGCGGCGCTACCGCTTGTCGAGCGGCACGTAATCGCGAAGGTTCTCGCCGATGTAGATTTGCCGCGGCCGGTGAATGCGCCCGCCCGGCTCCTCGCGCATTTCCTTCCACTGCGCCACCCAGCCCGGCATGCGGCCCAGAGCAAACATCACCGTGAACATGTTGAGCGGGATCCCCATCGCCCGGTAAATGATCCCGCTGTAAAAGTCCACATTCGGGTAAAGCTTGCGTTCCGCGAAGTAGTCGTCGCTGAGCGCCGCTTCCTCCAGTTGCTTGGCGATGTCCAACAGGGGATCGTGCATGCCGATGCGCGTGAGCAACTCATCACACTTTGTCTTGATCACCTGCGCGCGCGGGTCGTAATTCCGGTATACCCGGTGGCCGAAACCCATCAAGCGGAAGTCGTCGTCTTTATCTTTCGCCTTCTCGATGAACTTCTTGTAGCCGCCGCCATCCTCGGCGATCATCTGCAGCATTTCAATCACCTTCTGATTCGCCCCGCCGTGGCGTGAGCCCCAGAGGCCGGCGATCGCCGCTGCCGTGCTCGCATAGAGATTCGAAAGGCTGCTGCCTACCATGCGTGCCGTCGAGGTGCTGCAATTCTGCTCGTGGTCCGCATGGAGGATAAGCAGCATGTTCAGCGCTTCCTCCATTTCCTTGGGCGCTTCATACTCTTCCGCCGGCGTCGCGAACATCATCCGCAGGAAATTCGCCGCGTAGCTCAACTGCATCTTTGGATACACCACCGGCTGACCGATCGTCTTCTTATAGGCAAACGCGGCGATGGTCTTGACTTTGCCAATCAGCCGAGAAATGTTGATATCCAGGCATTCCTCACGTTCCACATCCGGATGATAGGCATGAAGCGAAGCCACCATCGAGGTCATGATGGACATCGGATGAGCGTCCAGCGGAAAGCCTTCGTAGAACTTCAGCATGTCCTCATGGATAAAGCTGTTATGTACGAGGCTTGTACGCCAGGTCGACAATTCTTCCTTGTTCGGAAGATGCCCATAAATGACCAGGTAGCAGACCTCAGCGAAGGATGATTGCGTCGCAAGGTCTTCAATGGCGTAACCGCGGTGCCGCAGAATGCTCTTCTCGCCATCGATGAAGGTAATGGCGCTCAAGCAAGAGCCCGTATTCCCAAACCCGTCGTCCAGCGTCACCCACCCTGTCTCGCCGCGCAGCTTCCGGATATCAATGGCGACCTCGCCCTCCGTTCCTTGAACCACCGGCAACTCGATTTCAGTGCCGTTAAACGATAACTTCGCCGTGCCGATGGTTTCGGCCGTGGGTTGCGCGCTGGGCGCCGTTTCTGCTGACACTGCCATACGATTTCTCCTAAACGTGGCCCAAGCTTCCGAACGTATAGGATACGCAACCCCCGCGGGATGCGTCAATGGCCGCACCCACATTCAAACTCCAAGTGCGCGGTAGTGGTTTTGGCGCTGTAGCTGGAAGAC
>CAZLBS010000552.1:0-2766 GCA_964557505.1 uncultured Nitrospiraceae bacterium
GGCGCTACACTTCTTAACCGCCACCCGCTACATTTCTAAACCGCCGCTTACACTTCACCTTCCGCAATGCTGAGTCATTGAACTTTGCCGTCATGTTACCTCCTTCGTAAACGTCTTTTTCGTAGCCCATACGTAGCCCAACGTGAGCCACAACGGTCTTCTGTTTTACTGATTTTAACACAAGCGGATCAGACATAATTCCTTTTTATGCAACAGCTTAAGTGAGTATATTCGTGTACCAAGCGGGATTGCTGTATCTTAAAGAAATGCCTTCACACGGCAGAGGTCACTGGTTCGAGTCCAGTATCGCCCACCATACCGATGGTTGTTGCGTGAAGCCTTGGGGTTAAAGAGGCATTAGGCATGCCCAAGTCATCGCGCAGCAACCAAATGGCAGCCGCGAGCATTGCTTCCCGCCCAAGCGTGCGGCGCCAGGCGCACATCAAATGCGCGTGCGGCTCGAAAACTTGCACGCCCGCACGTAAGCCCGAGATGCGCCGCCTTGTCTTGCCCTCAACGCCGCGCGCTATCAGGAACGGCTCGACGCCGCGCGCCGCTTCTATGGGGAATTGCTCCGCACGCATGCCGAGGAGACGTCCCGGCGGCATGCTGCTAGTTAGCTGGCGGCGGACAAGACGGCGCAGGCGCTGATGCGTTCCTCGATTTCTTCAACGAGCCGTGCGTAGCGCTGGGCAACGTCGTCGGAATATTTGTGCCCATAGCGCTCGAATTTCTGGTCGGGCTCCATCGCGTTGGCCATCGCGGAGGAATTCGGCAGCATGGTTTCGAAGGGGCGCGGCAATTGGTCGAACGGATACACCCCTTCCGAGGCACGCTTTACGGTGAGCCGGTGCTTGTCCACTTGCTGGCGGTATAGCGACCACAAGATTCCCAAGGCCTTCACCCGCTTGAAGCCCATCAGGCGGATGCGGTCCATGAGCCACAGGGAGCCGCGAACCGAGAGCGCATCCGGAATGCTCGGGGTGATGATGCCATCTGCCATGCTGAGAAACTGCTGCACCTGCACCGTCAAGCTTGGCGGGCAATCCACCAGCGTCACATCGAACTGCTGCCGGAAGTAGGCCTGCAAGGCGCGGCGGTGCTTCGACCACGACGAGAGAAAATCCTCCCGCGTCGCATATCCCTTTTGCGCCTTGGCAATCGCACTTAGAAAATCATCGATCCGGACCGAGCATGGGATAAGGCTTAAGTTCGGATAACCGTTCCCGATATTCGAAACGCCTTCACGCAGCACATAAGCATCGATCATGGAACGGTCGAAATCGTCATCGAGCATCCGCGCCATCATGTCGTGCAGCGTGCGGCGGCGAATGTCTGCCTGCAGCATCCGAGGCTGACCCACCAGCAACTCGCTCGCCATGCACTGGTGGTCGGCATCAATCACGCAAACGCGTTTGCCTTCCTCCGCGAAACGCTCGGCAATCGCGACGCAGTTCGCCGTTTTCGCCACGCCTCCCTTCAGGTTAAGCATCATCACGATGTGGCCCGGCATGAAATCGCGTCCTTTCTAGGCCAAGGCGGCCCCTTACCATCTACCCCGGCAATCACCTAACGAAAGAAGTATCGATGCCGTGTCTAAAGCGGCGAGGTGGGGAGACCGCAGCCGCACGCAGCTGCATTGGAATATGCCCACCCATTCGCGGCGCGAGCCATTGATGCCGCCACGAACGAGCCCCCCTCGCGTTGCGGACTGCTGCCATCTACTCGCGACACTTGTGAGTATACTGTGAAAAGCGTCATGCGCGCAACAATTAATATGGCGTTAGCGGCACGTGCGTTGTCGCGGGCGGCTGGCTTTCCGTAAGATCCCGCACATTACATCTCATCAGATAAGGGGGCGGGGGGACGCATGACTTCCACAACAGAGCCGGGCAAAGGCCATTTCACTCCAATTGATTTCGTCATGGCCGCCATCATCTTCGCCTTGATGGGCGCATTTTTTTGGGCCATTCGAGGCACCGGCGGTTTTGGCGGGGCAACGGGTGGAGCCCTGGCAGGGCTAGGCTGGGCCATGCTGTGGCATGGCTTCTCGAGGCTCGGGGGCGGGGCCCGCTACCGGCCCTACGGCAGCGGCCACATGATCGCCGCCATCACGCTCGGCGCCGCCGTGGGCGGCTTGACGGGATACGGCGTCTACATCGGCTGGGTGCAGGGAAACTTCTATCTCGATTATCCGGAGGGCGTACGAGAGGTTTCCCCTTGGACGGGCTACGCAATGCTCTTCATTTGCGGCTTGCACTGGGGCGGCGTCTTGGGCGCGTTCATAGCATGGTGCGCGCCTAAGTCCCCGCTCGGCTGGCAAGGATGGGTACTCCGCATTGCCGCGGGCATCGGCGGCGCCTTCCTATGTCTCGGCATTGTCGCCGCATTTCCTCAGTGGTTTCTTCCTTTTTATGACGAGGGCATCTACGGAGTCGAGGCCAACAAGACCTGCATCCGCGCGCAGAATTCCGTCCAGAACATCGCGCCCCACGCCGGGGCCTTTCTCGGGTTCCTCGTGTTTGAAATCGCCCGGCGCGACTGGCGCGCGGCAGGCATGATGCTCGTGATGGCGCTTGGCTTTGCCATTCCATTTACCGTGGGCGGCATTTGGCAAACCTTTCACGGTTCGGGCGTCCAAATGCCTTGGTGGAAATTTTGGGAGATGTCGATCGGCTTGGGTGGCGGGCTCGCCTTCGCCCTTGCCTTCTATCTATTCAACCGCCCACAGGAGACCGCGGAGCCGAAGCCGGTTGCCTGGACCGA
>CAZLBS010000553.1:0-533 GCA_964557505.1 uncultured Nitrospiraceae bacterium
GAAGCCATTCAGGCCGAAGCTGCCGTCTCCGTAAATGATGAGCACCTTCTTGTCCGGGTTCGCGAGTTGCGCGGCCAGCGCGAACGGCATGCCGACGCCCAGCGTACCGAGCGGGCCAGGGTCCATCCAGCCGCCATTCTTCGGGATGGGCACGACTTTCGCGGCGGCCGCCACGATATCGCCCCCGTCGCCAATAACGATCATGTCATCATGGCGCTCGACAAAGTCGGCAATGTCCTTGGTCAGCCGCGCGGCCTTGATGGGCGCCTCGTCCGACATCTGGTCGCCCTTCACCGCCCCGGCCGCCGCTTCTTCCTGCGCGCGCAATTCATTGCCGTAATCCGTGAAATCGACCGCAATGCCGTCTTCGTCCATGACCTTGGAAAGCATGTCGAAGCTGGAAGCGAGGTTGCCGACAAGCGCCGCGTCGGTCGCGCGGTTGTGGCCAATCAACGTGTTGTCCATCTCAAGCTGAATGACCTTGGCGTCCTTCGGCAGGGTCTGGCCGAACTGCATGCGGAAGTCAAGCAAAA
>CAZLBS010000553.1:543-2760 GCA_964557505.1 uncultured Nitrospiraceae bacterium
CCGGCGAGCACCACCACGTCGGCTTCGCCCAGGGCAGCGCGGCGCGTGCGGTTGAAGAAATGCTTCGAGTCCCGAGGAATGATGCCTCGGCCCATGCCATTCATGTACGCCGGGATATTTGTCTTGTCGAGGAAGTGCAGCAATTCCTGCTTGGCGTTCGACCATTTGACGCTGGTGCCCACCATCATCATCGGCTTCTTGGCCTCGCTCAAGATCTTGAGCGCGTCGACGCACACATCGCGCTGGGGTGCGACGAGCGGCGGGGCCGTGCGCATCGGCGGGATGTAGACATTGGTCTCCCGCACGGTATCCATGAGCACGTCGATAGGCAACTCGAGGAAGGCCGGCCCTGGGATGCCCGTAACCGCGTGGCGAATGGCGATCTCGATGAACTCTGGGATGCGCTCCGGCTGGTAGCAGGCGCCGGCCCATTTCGTAATGGGCTTCATCAGGGCGACGTGGTCCATCTCCTGCAGCGAGCCGCGCCCAATGTTGGCGAAGGGCCCCTGTCCGCCGATGCATAGCATGGGAGAATTCGCGCGCCACGCGTTCGCGACGCCTGTCACCGCGTCCGTCACCCCAGGCCCCGCCGTAACGATGGCCACGCCCACCTTGCCGGGATTCAGCCGGGACCAGGCATCGGCCGCGTGCGTGGCCGCTTGCTCGTGGCGGACGTCCACAATCTTGATGCCTTCATCGAGACAGCCATCGTAGATGGGCATGATGTGCCCGCCGCTCAATGTAAAAATGACCTCGACGCCTGCTGCCTTCAGCGCCTTCGCCGCCAGTTTGCCGCCACTCGGATCCATAAGTCCTGCTTCCTTTCCGCTTGTCCCCTGCACCCACGCCGCTGCGCGCGGTGATTTGCTTCGTTATTTCGGCTGCATGCGGACCGCGCCATCCAGGCGGATGGTTTCGCCGTTCAGCATGGTGTTTTCGGCAATGTGTACGACCAGATCCGCAAACTCGGACGGATACCCCAGCCGCGACGGGAAGGGCACCTGCGCGCCCAGCGACGTCTTGGCATCTTCCGGCAGCAGGTCGAACATGGGGGTGTCGAACAGGCCCGGCGCAATGGTGACGACCCGCACCCCAAACTTCGCGAACTCGCGGGCGATGGGCAAGGTCATGGCAACAACGCCCCCCTTCGAGGCCGAATAGCCGGCCTGGCCAATTTGCCCATCGTATGCCGCGACCGATGCCGTGTTCACGATAACGCCGCGTTCGCCCTTGTCGTCCGCCTCCCCTTGCGTCATCACAGCCCCCGCGAGGCGAATGACGTTGAACGTTCCGATGAGGTTCACGCGGACGATGGTCTCGAAGAGGCCCAGTTCATGCGGCCCCGCTTTCGACACGACGCGCATGGCCGCGCCAATGCCTGCGCAATTCACCGCGCCATGGAGGCCGCCAAAGTCCTTGGTCGCGAGGTCGATGCAGCCTTGCACATCTTCTTCGCTCGTCACATCGCACTTGGCGAAACGCGCCTGGCCGCCCAAGTCTTCGGCAACGGCCTTCCCCTTATCCTCCTGCACATCCGCGACGATGGCGTTGCCGCCTTTCGCCACGATCGCGCGCACCGAGGCCTCGCCCAGACCCGATCCGCCACCCGTCACAATAAATGTCTTCCCCTCGAGATTCATCTGCTTCGGCTCCTCTATTGCCTCGGTTTACGTGCGGTCCGAAAGGTTCAAGCGCTCCTGAGCCGCGGCGGTGTCCGATGCCCGGTTGGCAGGCAACTCACGCCTCATGCACCCGGCAAAGCGGCACGTCATGCTCGGCCGCTAGCCGCTCCCACTCAGCCACTGTCCGCTCCGCGAATGCCGCGGCTACGGTATCATGCTGCGGATTGCTTAGCCCGGCTGCCGCCTCGAAGCGCTGCCAAAAATGTACTTCCAATGCCGCGAGGGCGATCCAACCATCCTGCGCGCGGTAGATTGCATACCCCGGATGCGCCCCGCCCAGCACCCCGCCGGGACTTGTTGCACCATGGCGAAGCGGCGCGGAAAAAACGTGCGCGGCATCGCTCAACGCCACCTCCGCATAGGCCCCGCCCCCCGTTCGTCCACGCTGCATTAGGAGAGCCAGCGAAACCGATACCGCGCGCTCCGCGCCATGGAGATCCGCCATCAATGTGCGGGGCATCGCCGGCGGGCTCAACAAACCCGCCTCGGCCTGATACGTCAAATCATGTCCGGCGATGTTCTGACGCGGGGCAGG
>CAZLBS010000554.1:0-2753 GCA_964557505.1 uncultured Nitrospiraceae bacterium
CATGGACGACTACTACCGGACGGAGTACCAGCACGGACTGACCCAGAATCCCGAGTTCATTACCCTCGCGCGTTCGCTCGATTCGACCATCAACATCGATGGCTACGACCCCATCAGCGCCCATCCCGAAGGGTTTGCGCCCTTCGACGCGGCGCCGGTCTGCTGGGTGGGCGACCAAGACCACACGTGGGACATTCGCAAGGAGGGCATTCAGGAGGCCATTCGCGACATCCTCGAAAGTGCTGCTTTGGGCTACGGCATCGTCGGCTCCGACATTGGCGGCTATTCCGGCAGCACGATTCCGCCGCGCCTGTACATTCGCTGGGCGCAATTTGCCACCTATAACGGCCTGTTTCTGAATGGCGGCCACAGCGAGCGCCGGCTCTGGCTGCGCACAGAGCAGGAACTTGAACTCATTCGCGAGGCGCACTGGCGGCACAGCGAACTCGTGCCCTACATTTGGTACCACATGGCCGCTCAGCACGAAGGTGGCCCTACCCTCATGCAACCCTTGGGCGAGGATGACTACAGCTTCCTCTTTGGCGATGCCTTTTTTGTTGCCCCCATTTACGAAGACAAGACCGAGCGCACGGTGACCCTGCCTGAGGGCGCATGGCGCTATCTATACGACGAGCACGAGGTGCTGGAGGGGCCGGCGGTCTTTACGCGCGATTACCCGATGGAAGAGTTCCCTGTCTTCGTGCGTCACGGCAGCATCGTGCCCATGAATGTGCGCAGCGATTACACCGGTTTCGGGGATGACCGCTCGGAAGGACTGACCACGCTTGCCATTTGGCCCGGAGGGGCGGGCATGAGCATCGACTTCCGCCACCCCGACACCGACCTGTATACAGAGGTCAACGTCACGCCAGGGAATCCGCTGGAGGTGACGCTGGCAGGACAATTCCTGCCGCACATGCTGCGGATCACCATGGACTCGAGGCCGGTATCTGTCGAGCGCGACGGGGCAACCCTGGACGAAACGGATGATTGGTGGTACGAGGAAGAAAGGCAGCTCCTCTACGTACGCGCGCCCGCCTACGATCAAGGGCAATACCGCATTCGATTCTAGGCAAGCGCCCTTATCACCGGCGCGGCGCCACCTCTTCGGGCTTCTGGCCTGTGCCAGAGGGCGGCTCGTAGTGGACTCCTTCGGCAGCATGTTTCCGGGCGGCATGCTTCACATACCACATCCCAAGAAGCAGCGCGAAACCAGCAAACGCCGCGACGAGGCCGCCTAAGTTCAGAGCGGTGCGCGCCACGCCGCGGGGCATGTGGGCCGTCGCCTCAGGTGGAAGCTGCGTGAAGAACGCCTGCACCGGGCTCACATGGGCCGCGGCAAACCAAAGAGCCGCCAAGACCCACAACCAACGGGCTGCGTATACGCCAGGCCGGAGGAGACTCGCGGCCAACCACGCCAGGAGCAACCATTGCAGGATGGCGAGGATGTCCAAAAGGAATATGGACCACCCAGCGCCTGCACTGCTCACAGCGAACGCAAGTTGGACCGATATGTCGAGAACCGCATAGCCGCCCACGAGGATGCCTGTAATGGCAAAGGCCCGAACGGCCGCTTGATCGTTGTGAAAGCGGCGCTGCAACAAAACGAGGCCAAGCCCGCCTTCAAGCAGGACGCCTCCTGTCCACAGCCACACGCCCCATACGGGGATCGTCTGGGTGCTGATCGCATTGCTCACTGCCTGCAACGCCGAGAGGTCCGGCGCCGCGCCATCCCGCATCAGCGTGAAATCGGCGGCAACGCTCAAGACCGCGCTGGCTGCCAGCAGCAATCCCACCAAACGTGCCGCCCAGCGAATGCCCTTGCTGACGGGCATAAGGCGTGCGCCATAAGAGCGGCTCTCGCGGGCAGCCGCGCCACGGTTGCTTTCGGGCAGGTCACGCATGACGGGTTGGCGAGCCGGCGCACGCTAGCCGGCGCGGAGCGCCGCCCCGACATCACCCACCATTTCGCTGATGAGATACATGGGGCGCCCCTTGGCTTCAATGTAAATGCGCGCGACATATTCGCCTAGAATCCCCACAGCTAGCAATTGCCCGCCGGTGAGGAAGGACGCCGCGCAAAGGATGATGGCCATCTGAAGCCAGCCGGGGTCCGGCAAGCCCATGAGCGTTACGACGCACACGGGCAGGGCAAGAAACGAAAGGCCGAGTAGAATCAGCCCGGCATAGGTCGCAAAACGCAGGGGGAGTTCAGAAAAGTTGCAGACGAAATTCAGCGTAATGTTCACCAATTGAGGCAGGTCATATTTCGATTCGCCCGCGGCGCGCGGGCGGTGGGTCACGCTCACGCTCGAATAACGGCCATAGCTCAGCCATGCGTAGAGTCCGCTGAAGTAGCGCGAACGTTCATTGAACAAATTGATGTTCTGCACAAAGCTGTAGTCGAGCGCATAAAAATTGCTCACGCTGTCGGGCATGTCGATGCCGGTCACGACGTAGACGAGGTGATTCATGCACCATGAACCCAGGCGGCGCAAAAGGTTGTCGTGCCGTTCCTTGCGGATGCCGTAGACGATATCGAAGCCTTCCCGCAATTTGTCGAGCAGCAACGGCACCTCTTCAGGCTGATTCTGGAGATCGCAGTCCATGATGACGACCGCCCGGCCTTGAGCCTTGCGGTAGCCCGCGGCGATGGCCATTTGCTGGCCGAAATTGCGAAGAAAGCGGATGACGCGCACACGCGAATCGGCTTCGTTCAACCGCCGCAGAATCTCGAAGGTACTGTCCGTGCT
>CAZLBS010000555.1:0-2753 GCA_964557505.1 uncultured Nitrospiraceae bacterium
GCATTATATTGCGCATCGTGTGATGTATACTTGGACATCATAAATGAGGCATAAGATGCGGAAAACGACAAATCTGGATAAGGCCTTGCTGGAAGAAGCGCTGGGTCTGATCGGGGCGAAGGACCGCACCGCCCTGATTCAACGTGAGAGCGCGCGGCGGCTCGCGGCGCTTGAGGGCGCCGAGCCTGACATACGGCCTGTCCGTAGACGGGTAGCCCTTAATACTTCGGATTAAGCCCGGCCTGCTTGCAGAGTTGATTCGCAGTTATGCGGTCTATGGTGCGATGCCGCTTAATGGGAATCGTCTTCTTGCCTTTAGAATAGATACTGTGGTTTCCACCTTCACGCTTCAACGTGAATCCGTTTTCCTCAAAGTACCGAACCAGTTCTTTTCGGTTGATAGTCATGCAAGGTGTTCAAGCTTCAACCGCAAGCTGCTCGATCAATCCGCTCTGCGGGGGCAACTCCTGCCCCATGTCTTTATACGCCGCGATCATTTCCTTGAGCGCATCCTGAAGCATGGCGCGGCATTCGTCGAGGTCTTTGCCTTCGGTAATGACTTCGGGCCACTCGATTAACTGTCCCATGTAGCCGGATTCAATGCGCGTGTATTTCGCGGTATATCGCTGCTGCATTTCTTATCTCCTTGCCAACAGGTTCAGTATACCGCAATCACCCTTAGGCGAAATCATCTCACGGCAGGGCAGGGGGCGGGGTGGCCGGGATGCGGACGGGCTCTTGTTCGGCATCGACCAGGGCCGGGGTGGTTTCGCTGACGCCGATGACGAGCTTAAGGGCTTTGGGGAGCAGCTCGATGGCGCAGGGGAGGCGTCCGGGACCTTCGCCGTCAAGGTCGAGCAGGACTGGTTCATCGCACTGGGCGACGATGCGGGTGGCTTGCCAGGTGCGTGCCCAGCGGGGATTCTCGACGAAGCGGCCGTTGTAGAGGTAGCGCAGATTCCAGAAGGCCTCGGGCAGGGCGATAGGCGGCACGGCGATGACTTGAAATGTGCCGCTGTCGAGCCGGGCATTGCGCGCGACGTGGATGCCGCCGCCGAAATACTGGCCATTCGCAACAATGACGTCGAGCAGATTGGTTTCGAAGATGTCGCCGTCTACCTGCAGCTTGATGCGCTTGGGCCGGAAGGTAAGGAGCGTGGCGATAAGTCCGTAGGCATAGGCGATGGTGGGCCCAAGCTTGCGGATGTTGCCGTCGACGCGATCGACGACGGCCCCGCCTACGCCGAAGTCGGCAATGTTGAGAAAGTACTTGACGCCGCGGCTGCCGTCATGCCGGGTGTAGGTAACGCGCCCGATGTCGGTTTGCATGCTGCGGCCATTCTTGATGAGCCGGATGGCGTCGCGGTTGCGCTTGATGCCGAGGGTGCGCGCGAGATCGGAGCCGGTGCCCATGGGCACGATGGCCATGCTGGCCATGGGGTTGATCGGCAAGTATTCGTCGAAGAAGCCGTTAAGCACTTCGTGATGCGTGCCGTCGCCGCCGACACTGACGATGCGGTCGTAGCCCTCCTGCAGCGCGCGCTGGGTCAAGAGCGTGGCGTGGTCGCGGAATTCGGTGACGTGCACCGAGAAGTCGCCGACGACTTCGCGCATGAGGGCCTCGACCTTGGGCCACTTGCGGCGCGTCTTTCCGTAGCCGGCGACGGGATTGACGATGACGGCGACGCGCATCAGACATTGACCTCCGAGGCGGCTCCAAGTTTGTCGTGATGGCGCTCGAGGACAGGGGCGGCATGCCCGGCGAGAAACTCATCGACCTGCCGCGGGGCGCGCCCGATGAAGGCGGCGACATCGCAAATGGCATCGAGCGCTTCACGCGTCATGTTGATGGTGCTGTCTGCGGCAAGGCGGTCGAGCAAGTCGTTTGGTTCCCCCTGTTTGACCTGGGCGCCGGCGGCTTGGGCATGCGTGCGGATGACTTCGTGCAGCTCCTGCCTGTCGCCGCCACGTTCCACGCCCGCCATGATGATGTTCTCTGTGGCCATGAATGGCAACTCCTGGGCGATGCGTTGCTCGATGACTTTCGGATAGACGACGGGCCCTTCCATTACGTTCAGGTAGAGGTTCAGGATGCCGTCGCAGACGAGAAACGATTCGGGCAAGCTCAACCGGCGGATGGCGGAATCGTCGAGGGTGCGTTCGAACCATTGCGTGGCGGTGGTGAAGCTGCCGTGCAGCGGCGAGACCATGAGCCACCGGGCGAGGGCGCACGCGCGTTCGCAGCGCATGGGATTGCGCTTATAGGGCATGGCGCTGCTGCCGACCTGGGTGGCCTCGAAGGGCTCTTCCATTTCCTTGAGATTGGCGAGGAGCCGCACGTCGGTGGCCCATTTGTGCACGCTCTCTCCTATTGCGGATAGCGTACGAAGGACATGCGTGTCGACCTTGCGCGGATAGGTCTGGCCGGTGACGGGATAGCTGGTTTCGAAGCCGAGTTTTTGGGCGACCAATTCATCGAGCTGGCGCACCTTGTCCTCGTCGCCATGGAAGAGGGCCATGTAACTTGCCTGAGTGCCGGTGGTGCCTTTTGCGCCCCGGGCCTTGAGGCGGGCAAGGAGCGCTTCGACGTCACCACCCTTGACGCCCCCCAGTCCGCCCTCGAGCTCATTCGTGAGCAGGGCATCGACGTGGTGCTCCTCGACATCCGTATGCCGGGCATGAGCGGCCTTGAGCTGCTCAAGGCCATCAAGGAGCTGCTCCCCGACGTCGAGGTCATCATGATGACCGCCTTC
>CAZLBS010000556.1:0-2746 GCA_964557505.1 uncultured Nitrospiraceae bacterium
GCCTTCTCTGCATCAACACCAAAACAAAACGTGCACTTAGTATGTGAGTCTGAGGGGGCCTGATTCGGCTTGTGCGGCTATGCTAAAGTAGCTGGCATGAGTACCCCTGACGACAAACCGGTCATTGTACAATCGGACCGGTCGATCTTGCTTGAAACGGACGGGCCGGCCTATGAGGATGCCCGCGACGCGGTGGCTTCTTTTGCCGAGTTGATCAAGTCGCCGGAGCACATTCACACCTACCGCATTACGCCGCTCTCCCTGTGGAATGCCGCCGCCGCCGGCATGACCGCGGATGAGATGACTGGCGTGTTGGAACGCTTCAGCAAATATGACATTCCCCAAAATGTCATCGTGGACATTCGCGAGAATGTTTCGCGCTATGGCCGCCTGAAGCTCCACAAGCGGGCTGATGGCCACCTCGTGCTTGAAACCGAAGACGCGCTGCTCATGCGCGAGATTGTCAATCACAAGGACGTCAAGCCCTACATCTCCGGCCAGGAGAATGGCACGGCCGTGATCGCCCCGGGCGACCGCGGCAACATCAAGCAGGCGCTCATCAAGATTGGGTTTCCGGTCGAAGACTTGGCCGGGTACGTTCGGGGCGCGCCGCTCAAGCTGGACTGGCGCGAAACGACTCTCGGGGGAAAGCCCTTCAATCTGCGTCCGTATCAGAAAGAGAGCGTCTCAGCCTTCTACCGCGAAGGCTCGAACCGGGGCGGCAGCGGCGTGGTGGTGTTGCCCTGCGGCGCCGGGAAGACCCTGGTCGGCATTGCGGCGATGCATGCCCTGCAGACCGAGACGCTCATTCTCACGACCAATACGGTCGCGCTCAGACAGTGGCGCACTGAAGTGCTCGACAAAACCACCCTCACCGAAGAGCAAGTCGGCGAGTACAGCGGCGAAAACAAGATCATCAAGCCGGTCACCATTGCCACCTATCAGGTGTTGACCTACCGCAAAGCAAAGGACAGCGTGTTCTTGCACTTCGACTTGTTCGACAAGGGGCAGTGGGGATTGATCGTGTACGACGAAGTGCATCTGCTGCCCGCGCCTGTTTTCCGGGCAACGGCCGAACTGCAAGCGAAGCGCCGTGTTGGGCTCACCGCGACCCTGGTCCGTGAAGACGCCCGCGAAGATGACGTCTTCAGTTTGATCGGCCCCAAGAAATACGATGTGCCCTGGAAGGTGCTCGAGAAACAGGGCTGGATTGCCCAGGCCTTATGCAGCGAAGTGCGCGTGCCCCTGCCGGACGAAGACCGCTATCAATATGCCATCGCCGACAAGCGCGCCAAATTTCGCATCGCCTCGACCAATCCCACCAAAATTCGCATCTGCGAGCGGTTGGTCAAAAAGCACAAAACCGACAACGTCCTCATCATCGGCCAATACTTAGACCAATTGAAGGCGCTGGCCAAACACTTCAAAGCCCCCATCATCACGGGGCAAACGGGCAACAAGAAGCGCGAGGAATTGTACCGGGCCTTTCGCACGGGCGAAATTAAGCTGCTGATCGTTTCGAAGGTGGCCAACTTCGCGATTGACTTGCCCGATGCCAATGTGGCCATTCAAGTCTCGGGCACGTTCGGCTCCCGCCAAGAAGAGGCGCAGCGATTGGGACGCATATTGCGGCCGAAGTCGGAAAAGGTGATCGCCCGGTTTTACTCCTTGGTTTCGCGCGATACCTCGGATCAAGACTTCAGCGTGAAGCGGCAGCTCTTTCTAACGGAGCAGGGCTACCGCTACGAAATCATTCACTCCGAGGAAGTGTAGCGTCTTGGCGCGGGTGCGCCTTGAATTCGGCGGGCGCCGTTCGCAACGGGCGGAGGCCATCAATGCGCGCTTTGCCGCATCGGCTCGCCAAGCCTTGCTCATTGTCCCCACGCGGCGCTACGCCCGCCTGCGCTTGCAGCATCTGGTCAAGCAGCACGCGCTGCCGGGTCTCTGGGGACAGCATGTAACAACGTTCGGCGGCTTTGCGGAGACCGTGCTGCGTGGGGCGCATATCGAGCCGGAGCGCATCGACGAATTGGGCCGGCGCCTGCTGCTTCAGCACATTCTTCAGGGCATGCAGTTCGGGGATGAAGACCTGCAGCGCGCAGCGAACACCCGCGGCTTTGTGTCGCATGCATTGCGCGTCATTACCCAGCTCAAGCAAGCCAACATCGAGCCCGGGCAATTCGAGCGGGCCATCGCGGGCCGGGCCGTCACGTGGCTCGACACCACGGTCTGCGAGCTCTATCAGGCTTATCAGCAGGCCTTGCAGGAGGCGGGACTATTCGACCGTGTTGGCGAGTTGTGGCTTGCATCCATTCTGCTGAGACAAGGGCAGGCGGAAGCGCTCGCGCACATCGACACCATCTTGTTTGACGGCTTCGACGACTTTACGCCCAGTGAACTGCGGCTCGTGGATGCCGTCTCGGCGCACGTAAGCGAACTGACCTTCGGCCTGATGTTTGACCCGGAGGTCCCGTCGCAAGCCGATCTGTTCGCACTGCCTCGCAAGACCCACCGAAGCCTTCAAGCGCTTTTCGAATCGCAAGGTCTTGATGTTGCCGTGCGGCAACACAAAGAGCCCGCGCCCCGCTCGAACATCGACTATGTGGCGCGGCGCCTTTTCTGGCGCGACTCGGCTCCTCCTGCCCCGCCCGCCGGCATGGCGCGCTGCATTTCCCTCCAGCCATGCCTTACGCACAGCCATGAATTGGAGCACACGGCACGCTGCATCAAGCGGCTGCTCTTGGAC
>CAZLBS010000557.1:0-2736 GCA_964557505.1 uncultured Nitrospiraceae bacterium
GAAGTCGCGAACATCGAGAACGTCGAGCCACTTGCGGATCCGGAAGTAGGCGCGCTTGGGACACTCCTGGTTCGGGCAGAAGAGGCGCGTCCCGTCGTCGACGAGCTCGCTTCCGCAACGCTCGCACCGCGCGGGCAGATCGATGCGCGGCGCGTCTCCCCACAGGCCGTCCAAGTCGTAGAATTCCCGCGCTTCCTGCCGGAAAATATGGCAGATCGTGCAGCCGAAATCGAGTGCAATCCAGCCATCCTTGTTGCTGCCTTCCACCCGCAACGGCGGCACGCCGCACTCCTTCATGCCCTTTTCGATGTGCTTGGCGATGGCCTTCATCTGCGGCTCGCTCATGGCGCTGCACAGCAACAGCGTGTCTGCGAGCACGGTCAGCCCCACAACGTTGTAGCCGGTAATATTGGCGGCCTTTTTGTCGGCAGCCAACTCGGCCATGCGGATGGTATTGGCGAGGTAGTCCTCGCGCGGGTCAAACGTTTCGGCCTGCTTGCGAACTAGACGGGCCAAGTCGAGCCCTCCCTGTTGTGCGCGCGGGCCTGCATCACCCGCTACGCGTCTTCCAACTGCTTCGCCAGGATCTGATTGACAACTTGGGGATTCGCTTTCCCTTGCGTTGCCTTCATAACCTGACCAACAAAAAATCCCTGCGCCTTCTTCTTGCCGGCCTTGTAGTCGGCGACAGGCCCCGGGTTCTTCGAGATGATTTCGGCGATGATGCTCTCGATCTCGCCGGTGTCGCTAATCTGAACGAGTCCTTTGGCTTCAACGATGGCCTTCGCGTCCTCGCCCGTCTCGACCATGTCGTTCAGCACATCCTTGGCAATCTTGCCGCTGATGGTGCCGTCTTCGATCAGCGCAATGAGTCCGGCGAGTTGCTGCGGGCTGACCTTCGCGTCCCCAATGGCCGTGCCCGTCTCGGTCAAGCGGCCTTGCAACTCGGTGGTGATCCAGTTGGCGGCCGCTTTCGCAGGCACGCCCATGGTCACCGTTTGCTCGAAGTAGTCCGCCATGTCGCGCTGTGCGGTTAGCACGCCAGCGTCGTAGTCAGACAATCCGTAGGTTTCCTGAAAGCGGAGGAAGCGGGGGCGGGGGAGTTCTGGCAGGCGCTCGCGGAGCTGGGTTTCCCATGCTTCGTCAATGACGATCGGAACGAGGTCGGGGTCGGGGAAGTAGCGGTAGTCGTGGGCGCTTTCCTTGAGGCGCTGCGAGAAGGTGATGCCCCGGTCGGCGTCCCAGCCGCGCGTTTCCTGTACGAGCGTGCCGCCTTCGCCGAGCACCTCGATCTGGCGCTTCACTTCGTACTCGATGGCCTTCTGCGTCCCGCTGAAAGAGGCCACGTTCTTGACTTCGGTCTTGATGCCCAGTTCGCCGGACCCCCTCGGCCGAACACTGATATTCGCTTCTGCCCGTAGCGATCCTTCTTCCATATTGCAATCGCTGACACCAATATACTGCAAGATTTGTTTGAGCGTGATTAGATACGCATAGGCTTCCTCGGCACTGTGAATGTCGGGTTCCGTCACGATTTCCAGCAGCGGCACGCCGGCGCGGTTAAAGTCCACGCCGCTTCGTCCCTTCCCGAGGGTATGCGTATTGCTCGCGGTGTCTTCCTCCAGATGCGCGCGGCGCACGCCCACGCGCTTCACCTCGCCGTTTACCATTATCTCCACATGCCCATCATGACATAACGGCAGGTCATATTGGCTAATCTGGTAGTTTTTTGGCATGTCCGGATAGAAGTAATTCTTGCGGTCCATTTTCGACCATCGCGAGATCTGACAGTTGAGCGCCAGCCCGACCATGACGGAATACTCGACGGCCTTCTTGTTGATCACGGGCAGCGTGCCCGGCAGCCCCATGGTCAGCGGGCAGACGTTGCTGTTGGGCGGCGCGTGAAAGTTCGTGCTGGTCGGGCAGAACACCTTCGAGTCAGTGCCCAACTGGACGTGCACTTCCATGCCGATGACGGCTTCATAATCCATGACGGTCATGTCTCCGGAGCGGGGGAGGGCGCCGGCGCTAGGCAAGGGGCGCTGGCTCCAGGCGGCCCGCGAGTTGCTCATATGTATACGCGGCGCGCAAAAGCATTGCTTCGTCGAACGGCTTGCCCATGAACTGCAGGCCAATGGGCAGCCCGCTGCTGGACAGGCCGCAGGGCATCGACAGCCCCGGTCCGCCCGCCAGGTTCAGCGAGATTGTGTAGATGTCGCTCAGGTACATCTGCAGCGGGTCATCCGTCTTGGCCCCGCGTTCGAAAGCCGGCGTCGGCGTCGTCGGGGTCGCAATGACGTCGCACTGCTCGAAGGCCTTGTCGAAGTCCTGCCGGATGAGCCGCCGCGCCTTTTGCGCCTTGAGGTAGTAGGCGTCGTAATATCCGCTCGAAAGGGCATAGGTGCCCAGCAAGATCCGGCGTTGCACCTCGGGGCCGAAGCCTTCAGTCTTCGACATCTTGTACACCTGTTCGACATTTTTGGCATCGGGCGAACGGTAACCGTAGCGGACGCCGTCGAAGCGTGCCAGATTGGCGCTCGCCTCGGCCGTGCAGATGATGTAATAAACGGCCACGGCATAGTCGCTGTGCGGCATTTCGATGTCGATGAGGGCTGCGCCTTCAGCTTCGAGTTTGGCCAGCGCCTCCTCGACCGTTGCCTTCACCTCTGCGTCGAGTCCCTCGCCGAAGTACTGCTTGGGCACGCCGATGCGCAGGCCGGCAGCGTCGGCAACCAG
>CAZLBS010000558.1:0-2720 GCA_964557505.1 uncultured Nitrospiraceae bacterium
GCCTGGTAGCGCGTCATGCCAAAGCGTTCGAGCCGGTGGCTGAAGTGGCGTTTGTCCCCTTTGAAGATGGACTCGCCCTTGCGCCAGCGAATGAACATAACGCTTAGCGTATCGAAGATCGGCACGCTCAATACCAGCAAGGGTGCGAGTATGGCGCTGCGCGAGGGAGTTTCAGGCGTGTAGAACGTGCCCAAGATCGAGAACACGGCCAGCATATAGCCGTTAAACATGGCCCCGGCATCCCCCATGAACACCTTGGCCGGATACAGGTTGTGATATAGGAAGCCGGCCACGGCCCCGGCAAAGGCCATCAGCAAAACGCACACGAAGGTTTCGCCGCTCTGGATGAAGCAGAGAAAGAACGACAGCGCGGCAATGACCGACACGCCGCCGCAGAGCCCGTCCATATTGTCGAGCAGATTGAGCGAATTGCACATGGCGACGATCCAGAACATGGCCGCCAGGCTGCCAATCCAGGGGACTTCCAAAAACAACTCGAGCCGGACGCCTGAGAACACGACCACGGCAGCAGCAATGACCTGGCCCGCGAGCTTGTACAAGGGCTTCAGCGAGTAGATGTCGTCGACCACTCCCAACCCGAAAATGAACAAGCTGCCCGTGATGATGCCGGCGAGCTTCATCAGATGCTGCTCGCCCAGAAAATTGAACACCTGCTGATTGAACCAGGAGACGTCCAAAAAATTCAGCGCCAGCAGGGCGAGAAAACCTCCTAGCAAGACGGCATAGAAGGAAAGCACAAACACAATGCCGCCCATCACGGGGATGGCTTCGCGGTGAATCTTGCGCTCGCCCGGGTGATCGAGCAAGCCGAGGCGCGGGGCGACCCGGCGGCCGATGCTATTGCCGGCGGCGCTCACGCAAAACGACGCGCCCAGGGCTGCCGCGAATACCAGGTACCAGTTCGGGTTCACGCCATCGCTTCCTGATACAGTTCAAACTCACGCCGGGCCACGGCTTCCGCGGTGAATTCCCGCTCGATGCGCGCCTTTGCCTGCCGGCCATACCGCTCTCGGCGAGCGTCATCGTGCAGAAGAGCATTCACCACTTCGGCCAAATGCTTCGAATCGCGCGGCGGCACATTGAGTCCGGTTTCGCCATTCTCATTGATGAACTCGACGCCCGTACCAAGCCAAGTCGCCACCACCGGTTTGCCGCAGGCGTGCGCCTCCATGATGCTCATGCCGAATGCTTCACTCCGTTCGACTGCCGGAAAGGCAAACACCGCGCAAGCGTGCAGATGATTGACCAACTCGGCATGCGTCAACGCACCGGGAAAATGAACAGGCGCCTTAAGCTCGCCCGCCAGTTGCCGGAGCTTCGGCGATTCCGGGCCGTCGCCGGCAATGATCACTTGCGAATCGATGCCGGGCGCTGCACGCACGAGGTATTCCAGCCCTTTGTAGTAGCGGTGCTTCCCGCAAAAAAACACGAACTGTTGGCCATAGCGCTGGCGAAGCGCAGCCACTTCGCCCTCATCCGGATGCGCGAAATCTTCCGGGACAATGCCCAGCGGCACCACCCTGCATTTTTCCTCGAACGGCTGCAAGGTAAGCGACGTGCGCAGATACGGTTCCGATGTCGGAATGATCATAGCAGCGGTGCGCAGGAATTGCATTTGAAATGGCCGGTAAACGCGCATGGCCGCGGCCTGCCGCACCACATCGCTGTGGTAACGAACGACGATTGCGCCACGGGGACGCGCCAACAGGCAGCCCATTTCCGCGGTCGGGTTCGGCATATGGACGACGAGCACGTCTGCCTTGTCCCGGCGAAGATGCAGCGGGAAACGGGGCGAGACAGGCGCGCCTTGGAAGCGCCCCCACTCCCCCACTTCCGTCACGCGAACGCCATCCCGCGCGGCCACACGGGTCTTGCGCGATTGGCTGCACACCAGCGCTTCGACTTCTGCCCATGCCTTCTGATAGCGGCACATGAGCGCAATGTGCTGCTCCATGCCGCCGAACACGGGCGGGCAGAAATCTTTGTACACGTGCAGAATACGCATGAAGTATCAGGGGCTACTTCGAGGGCGTGAAAGGCCGTGGCGGGCCGTCATAGGGCGGGGCGCCCAGTTGCACGTCCCGCTTCGGCGCCGCTGTCAATGCTGGGTCGTCCGTTTGCGGCGCAGAAATGAACCCGAAATGCCGCCCCATCCAGTACGCATCCAGCCATCCCGAACAGTCCACCACATCGCGGCCGCTGCCTCCCTGCAGCCGAAGGGTTTCCGTAGTCCATCGCATAGGGCCCAAAACCCGGGGCGAGAATGGCCGCGTGCCGCCTGCGTACGGAACGTAGCCCTCGGGCGTGTTGCCGAGATCGTCGCGCACCGTATTGTCGAAGGGGTGGTTCACAAGGTCGAGAGGCCACTCGCGCAAGTGAGCGGCCGCACGCTCGAATTCGGCGGGATGCCCCGTCAGGTTGGCGTAGATGAAGGCAAACCACGGGATGGCCTCGATGCGCTCGATTTCCCAGGCCCGCTCGAGGCTGCGCAAAAAGTAGCCGCGCAGATAAGCGTCGTCTTCATACGTCAGCAGCGGCCAATACGTGTAGAAGGCAAGGCGGTCGTCGCTGTGGAAGATGCGCCAAGTGGGATAGGTCAGCTTCTGGCGGATGACAGGTTCGGCATATCCCCAGTCGAGCAACTGCTGCTTGGCCGCATCGTACTTCTCTCCGCCCACGAGCGCCTGCGCGGCCGTGGC
>CAZLBS010000559.1:0-2714 GCA_964557505.1 uncultured Nitrospiraceae bacterium
CGACATGCATACGGCCAACTGGATCCCCGACCTGTTCATGAAGCGGGTCAGCGCCCGCGCGCATTGGACGCTGTTCAACCCGTGCGAAACGCCCGACCTGCATGACTTGCACGGGCGGGCCTTCGAGCAGCGCTACATCGAATACGAACGGATGGCCGACCGAGGCGAACTGAAGCAATTCAAGCGGGTGGAAGCCTTCGACCTGTACCGGAACATGCTGTCCATGCTGTTCGAGACGGGCCACCCGTGGTTCACCTTCAAGGACCCGAGCAATGTCCGGTCGCCCCAGGACCACATGGGCGTCGTGCACAGCTCGAACCTGTGCACCGAGATCCTGCTGAATACCTCTGCGGAAGAAACGGCTGTGTGCAACCTCGGTTCGATCAACCTGGCGCGGCACGTCACGCCGCAGGGCATCGAGCAGCAGCGCCTCGCCAAGACGGTGCGCACCGCCTTGCGCATGCTCGACAACGTCATCGACATCAACTTTTACCCGACAGCGGAAGCGCGCAACGCCAACCTCCGGCACCGGCCGGTGGGCTTGGGCGTCATGGGCTTTCAAGATGCGCTCTATATCCAGCACCTGAGCTACGCCAGCCAGGGCGCCGTCGAGTTCGCCGACAAGTCGATGGAAATGATCAGCTACTACGCCATCCTCGCCTCGACCGAACTCGCCGCCGAGCGCGGCCCGTATGCCAGCTACTCGGGCTCGAAGTGGGACCGCGGCCTCTTGCCCATCGACACCATTGCCTTGCTCGAGGACGAGCGCGGCGGCATGCTCGAAATGGATCGTGCCGCGCACATGGACTGGACGCCGGTACGGGAAGCCGTGCGCGAACTTGGCATGCGCAACTCAAACTGCATGGCCATCGCGCCGACTGCCACCATCGCGAACATCGCCGGCATTACGCAGTCGATCGAGCCGATGTACAAGCACCTCTACTCGAAGTCGAATCTGAGCGGCGAATTCGCATGGGTGAATACCTTCCTCGTCGAAGACCTCAAGGAGTTGGGGATTTGGGATGAGGAGATGATCGACGACCTCAAGTATTTCGACGGCGTGCTGTCGGAGATCGAGCGCATCCCGCAGCACATCAAGCAGAAGTATCTCACGGCGTTCGAAATCGAGCCCAAGTGGATCATCGAGTGTGCGAGCCGCCGGCAAAAGTGGATCGACATGGGGCAGAGCCTGAACCTGTATCTCTCCGCTCCGAGCGGCCGCAAGCTCGCCGACATGTATATGCTCGCCTGGCGCAAGGGCCTCAAGACCACGTACTACCTCCGCAGCCTCGCCGCCACGCAAATCGAGAAGAGCACGATGGACGTGAACAAGCGCGGCATCCAGCCCCGCTGGATGAAGAACAAGAGCGCCTCCAGCCTCATCCAGGTGCAGCGCGACGTCGAGGCCCTCACGGCCGACAGCAACGCCGCCACCAATCCGGGCAGCGGCAATGGAAACGGCAACGGCCGCCACCACGCCGACGGCATCAGCGAAGACGCCGAACTCCGGCCGCCCGAGCCCGGCGCCGGCAGCTGCAACCTCAACGACCCCGGCTGCGAGGCGTGTCAGTAGCGGAGGAGATGTGACAGGCGCCATGGCAACCGGAGAACCCGGAGGATCAGGCTGCCTATGCGTCTCGTGTGCCACGGTCAAACTGGTTTGGCCGTGCTCTGTGGCTCCCAATGACGTGAACGATTTCGTCGCCGAAGCATATCAGGGACGATGGCGGGCAGTGAACGAGACGCGAGCGATACTCAGAAGATATGCGGCCAGACCTGTTTGACTGTTACAAACATGGCGCCCTGCGGGATCAATCATGGCTCAGAGAAGTGGAAATAGTTGGCGATCGATTCGCAGTGGCAAGTCTTCGTTGGTTGCCCATGCGTGGGCACTCGACCAGTTCCAATCTTCGGGATGCTGCACAAGGTCCCGGCGCACTGGATTGGCGTGGATGTAATGGAAATGGGTAGACAGCATTTTGTCAGACCAGACATTCTGACAGTAGCCGCCACCCGCCTGCCAAAAACGGAATGGAGTGGCCTTCTCCCTCGTGATGTAGGGACGGAGGGCAAGCTCTCCATGCTTCCGCGCCGCATGCAGCACTTTGCGGGCCACGGGCTGTTTCATGCTTTGAAGTATTTCGGATATGGAGTACTTCTCACGCGGCATGTAAAGCAAGATGTGAACGTGCTCTGGCATGAATACGTAGGCCCAAAGGTGAAAGCGATGCTTTTCACGTGCTTTGTCAACGGCATCACCCAGAAGCTCGCAATGGCATGTTTCAAGAAGGAATGGGCGCCGCTGATAGCAAGAAAATGTGATGCTGTGAACCCCGTTGGGTTCATTGAAGCGCTCAACGCGTTTTCGATGCCGGACCGTTCCCATAGACATAAGGTAGGCTGCGGAACACGGCCAAACAAGTTTGACCGTGGCACACGGAAGTGGCTCCAGTCTAGGGGTGTCGTTCAAGTCGTGATCAGTGGGGCTGGCCCGTTGGGTTGGAATCTGAAAGCTCAATCGCAGGAGGAAGCATTTTCATGGGTTGTTGTGGAGCGCCGAATGGAGAGCGGAAGCCGTTCGACTTGAAGCAGCGGGTGGACCCGTCGAAGAAGCGGCTGTTGAATTGCAACCAGGTGGACGTGAACCAGTTGATGCCGTTGAAGTATCACTGGGCCTGGGAGCATTACATGAATGGCTGCAACAACAATTGGCT
>CAZLBS010000560.1:0-2713 GCA_964557505.1 uncultured Nitrospiraceae bacterium
ACAATTGCGGCCTGAAGCGCTTTGTCAAAAACGTGGCGCGGGCAGAGTTCGATGGCGTGCTTGGCATCAGCATCGGCAAGAACAAGGACACGCCGAATGAAGAAGCCTCGCAGGATTATCTCACCTGCATGCGCGGCGTCTATGAACTTGCCGGCTACATCGCGGTCAATGTCTCATCGCCCAACACCGAAGCCCTGCGCGAGCTGCAGCATGGCGGCGCCTTCAAGGCCTTGCTCGAGTCTCTCGCAGAAGAACGGGAAACACTATCGCGCGAATACGGGCGGCATGTCCCTCTGGCCGCGAAGGTTGCCCCCGACCTCGATGATGAGGCCATTCCCGTGATTGCCGAGGCGGTCGCGGGGAATGGCTTCGAAGCCCTCATCGCCACAAACACGACGGTCTCACGGCGGGGAGTCACGAAACTGCCGCACGGAAAAGAGCCCGGCGGGCTAAGCGGCGCCCCTTTGCGAAAGCGCAGCACGGCCGTCATTCGCGCCTTCCGCGAAGCGCTTCCGAGCGAAGTCGCCATCATTGGCTGTGGCGGCATCTTGAGCGGGGAAGACGCCGTTGAGAAACTGGAAGCCGGGGCCAGCCTGCTGCAGATCTATACAGGCTTCATTTACCGCGGCCCGGCGCTTGTTCCAGAAATTGTGGAGGCGTGCCGCGGCTGGAGCGCTGAAGCCAGCGGCTAAGCCCTACCGGGCGTGCAGGGTCATGGGCATGCCGTTTCGCGGGCGCAGCGTAATGGCCGGGTGCAACAGCGGCTCGTAGCCATCATCAACCGTCATGGTATAGCGCTGCCACAGGACCGCGAGCACGAGCACGGCCTCCATCCAAGCGAAGCCCTCGCCGATGCATACGCGCCGCCCGCCGCCGAAGGGGAAATACGCGAAGCGCGGCCGGTCGCCGCTGGCTTCGGGGGCCCACCGCTCAGGGCGAAACACTGACGGCTCGTCCCACCAGCGCGGGTCTCGGTGAACGAAGTACGGCGCCATGGCCACATTGTCCCCTTTGCGAATCACATACGGCCCCACGCGGTTTTCGGCGATGCATTCGCGGCCAAAGCTGAACGCAGGCGGATACAGCCGCATCCCCTCGCTTACGACCCACTTGGTATAAGGGAGCTTCGGATAATCCTCCGCCGTCGGCAGGCGCCCGCCCTCGAGCACGCGATCCAGTTCCTCATGTAGCCGGGCCGCCGCTTCAGGGTGGATGGACAAGAGGTAGAGCGTCCAGGTCAAGGCCAGCGCGGTCGTTTCATGCCCCGCCAGAAAGAGCGTCAAGGCTTCATCGCGCACTTGTTCCAACGTCATCTGGCCTTCCGCGTCGTTGGCCTTGGCGTCCAGCAGCATTTCCAACAAACTGCCCGACGCGTCATTGCGCTGTTGCGCCTCTTCAATGACTTGGTAAATGGTCCGCTCGAGCGTCTCCAGCGAAGCCCGGCTCTTGCGGCTGCTCTCAAGCGGAAGCGCATCGAAGAAATCGCCAATGGGCTTGATCATGTAGCGCTCGTTGTATTCCATGAGCACTTCCATGGCCGAGGCCACATCTTGAACCGCGCCTTCCACGTCGGTATTGAACAGGCACTTGCCGGCGATCTTCAGCGTGATGGCCATCATTTCATGGTAGAGATCGACATGCTGCCCGTCATGCCAGGTCTCGGCCTGCTCCACGCCAAACCGCGCCATGTCATCCGCATAGGCGCGGATGCGCTGATGATGCAGCGCGGGCGTCATCATTTTGCGCTGCTTCCAGTGAAACTCACCCTCGCTGACCAGCAGCCCCTTGCCCAAGATGCGGCGCAGTCCATCATAACCGCGGTCCTTGATGTAGCACTTGTGATTCTTGACCAGCAGCTCTTCGATGTAGTCGGGATGGTTCAGCAAGACAATGCGCACGGGGCCAACCCGCACCTTGGCAATGTCGCCGAGCGTGCGCACGCGGGCTTCCATTTTGTCGAAGTGCCCGCCCTTGAGCCGCAGCAACGGCCGGACAAATGGCAACGGCGAGATGTAGGGCGGTTCAAGCCCTTCAGCCGCGGGTGCGGCGACGGTCGCGCACATGCTGTCGTTCCCCTCTAAACCGGACGCTCGCAGCCGCCTCAGCCGGACGCGCTATTGCACGCGCCGAACCGGCATGCTGCTGAAGAACAATTCGTCCCCGACGATACTGGCTTCGAAATCGCGCACCGGAGATTTCACGCGGACGATGTTGCCATCGACCTCCCAGTGGGCCTGGAAGGTATCGTTGACAAGCACGACGTTGTCTTCCTGCAAGTGAAAGCGCAAGCCGCCGCGCTGCCAGATAGTACCGACAAGCGTCTCGGCGTTGAGTTCCTCGCCGAGCCCGACTATCTCGCTGGCGTCGATCTCCTCAGGCTGATAATAGTCGTCGCGGCGCGGCTCCGCAATCTCCATGTAGCCGATGAACATCTCTTCCCACGACTGCTCGCCGAACCGCACGAACTGATGCGGGTCTGGATTTTTGGGATTATAGAACGAGTTATCGAAGGCGCCCTCCCAGACGGCTTTCGTGCCCGCTGGGAAGGTGACCGGCTCTTCAAGCTTGTACAGCGGCTGCCAGTCGAAGTCGCCGATCTCGGCGTTACCCGTGGTACCGTAGCTGGAGCGCAGTTTCAGCGAGTTGACTACGCCGCTGCCCTGCAGGAAGGGCTCCTGATCGATGCGCCAGCTGGCGCCGATAGACCAGAAGG
>CAZLBS010000561.1:0-2706 GCA_964557505.1 uncultured Nitrospiraceae bacterium
GGCGACGAGGAAGTCACGGTACCGGCTGGGGAATTGCGCGTTGGGGATCGCATGCTCGTTCGGCCCGGTCATGCCATGCCGGCGGATGGCGTTGTGCGCGCCGGCGAGACGGACATGGATGAGTCGAGCATTACCGGCGAATCGCGGCCCATCGCCAAGGAACTCGGCGATCAAGTCTATGGCGGGGCGATGAATGGCTCGGGCGCCATTGAAGTCGAGGTGATGCGCCCCGCCGAAGAATCCATGCTGTCTCGAATCGTGCGGCTGGTCGAGTCGGCTCAAGACCAAAAGGCGTTCACCCAGCGGACCCTCGAGCGCTATGAAAGCCGCTACGCATACATCATCATTGCAGGCACAGTGGCGACGTTTGCCGTACCGCTGCTTTTCGGCGAGGCGCCTGGCGACAGCCTATACCGGGCCATGACCTTGCTGGTGGTAGCCTCGCCCTGCGCCCTGGTTATTTCCACCCCAGCGGCCATCCTTTCCGCCATCGCACGGGGCGCGCGCAGCGGGATGCTGTTCAAAGGCGGCATGTATCTCGAGCGGATGGCCCGGGTGAATGTGGTGCTGTTTGACAAGACTGGAACGCTGACTACCGGTCAGCCGGGCCTGACGGATGTGGTGCTCGCGGAGCACGCGCCGGAAGGGTTTACTGAAGACCGGCTGCTTGCATATGCGGCGGCGCTGGAATCGCGCTCGGAGCATGTGCTTGCCGAGAGCATTGTTCGGCGTGCAGCCGAGAAAGGACTTCCGCTCCCCAACATGCGGGATTTCACGGCCTTGCCAGGCAGGGGCCTGCAAGCAAGCCTCGATGGCTGGCTGGTATGGATAGGCAGCAACCGCCTGTACCGGGAACATGGCGAAGACATTCCGCCGGACTTAATGGACGCGAAAGCTCAGCTGGAACAGGAAGGCAAGACTGTTCTGGTGCTGCATCGTGAAGTCGATCGCCGCGGGGGCGTGGGCGTGCATGAAGACGGCGGCGGATGGCTGGGGCTCGTGGCGTTGCAAGATACCATTCGACCCGAAACCCGCGAAGTCGTGCGCGAGCTGAGGCGGCTCGGGATAGAGCGCGTCATCATGTTGACCGGGGACAACCACCAGTCGGCCGCGGCCATCGCGCAGCAATGCGGCGTGGATGAATGGAAAGCCAACCTGCTGCCGGAAGACAAGGTGCGGATGGTGCGCGAATTAGAGGAAGAGTATGGCCCGGCGATGATGATCGGGGATGGCGTGAACGACGCGCCCGCCTTGGCAACGGCCAACATTGGCGTGGCCATGGGCGCTGCGGGCACCGACGTGGCCCTTGAATCGGCGCCCTGCGTCCTCATGAGCAGCGAACTCCGGCGGGTGCCGTTCGTGCTCGAACTGAGCCGCCGGGCCGTACGCACCGTCCACCAAAATCTCGCCTTTTCCATGGCCGTGATCGTGGTGCTGGCCGCCAGCGTCTTCATCACCTCCCTCCCCCTCCCACTGGGCGTGGTCGGACACGAAGGCAGCACGCTGCTCGTCTGCCTGAATGGCCTGCGGCTCTTGGCCATGCGCGAAAACCCATAGTCGACTTGTTTCGCGGGAGCGGGCGCCTCGCGCTTTACTGGGAACATAGACTCGTGGCGTGCTTACAAGCCGCCGCCGCCAGCGGCGCTACGCATGACGTCGGCGCCGCAGGGCATTCATGGTCCCGTTTAGCGCGCGGATTGCCGGCGTTTTCGGCGCGCCTGTTGCCACTTGCGAAAATCGCCATTGAATTCGGCGATGACTTCGAGCGCCTCGACAATGCGCTTGTTGAGTGTTGGCGCGGTCTTGGCGGTGCGCACGTAGTGGGTGATGCCCCTTCGGCGGCCGGGCGTCAGGGCATCCCACGCGGCCCGGCAGGCGTTGTCGCGAGCAAGCGCGCGTTCCAATTCCGCCGGTACATCCACCCTGTCCTGCTCGTCGATGCGGAAGCGCACTTCGACGACCTCGCCTACCCGTGCCCCTGCCTGCTTCAAAAACTTCGATGACAAGATAAGGTAGTAACGGCCATCGCCCGTGGGCATAAAGGCCCCCGCTATCGGCTGTTCGTTTAGCTCGCCATCGATGCGCAGCCGGGGAAAGGCCTCGAAGGGCAACTCGGCTTCCAGTTCCGCAGGGAGAAACACGACGTTGTACCAGAGCGGCTTGGTCTTCCCAACAGCGAAGCGATCGACGACTGCCTCGAAGGCATGGGTATAGTATGCCATAGCCAACCCGCCTTGCCTGTCTCGAGCGGCAGCCAACTCCACACGCTCTAGCGCTGGAGCAACACAAAAACAAGCGCCCCGCATTCGCGCAGTGCGAATGCGGGGCGCATTGATTGAGCCGGCAACGACTTACTCTCCCACACAGTCTCCCATGCAGTACCATCAGCGCTGGTGAGCTTAACGGCCGTGTTCGGAATGGGTACGGGTGTGACCTCACCGCTCTAATCACCGGCAAAAACGTGCGATTCAACTGTAGTCTTGCCCAGCCGGGCATGCCGGACACGTTGACGTTGAACACGCGGGTAGACGCTGCGCAGGACGATGCTGCGGGAAGCGGACGAGACCTGCCTCAAGCCAAAGCCTGCTGCATAATTGCTTGGTTTAAGGTCAAGCCTCACGGGCTATTAGTACTGGTCAGCTAAACATGTCGCCATGCGTACACCTCCAGCCTATCAACCTCGTAGTCTACGAGGGCCCTTCAGGG
>CAZLBS010000562.1:0-2702 GCA_964557505.1 uncultured Nitrospiraceae bacterium
CGCAAAGCAAAGGACACCCTCGATAAGTGCCAAATAGCGTGAGGCAATACACTAGATGCTGCTCATGATGCGCTCGAAGCAATCCGGGCAAACGCCATGGCTGATGCGGGGCATGGCCTGTTGGTCCAATAGCCGCAGTTCGTTCACCGCGTCCTCCAGTTCGAGCCAGCCCGCCGGCGCCAGGATGTTTTTGCACCAGCTGCACATTCGCACGCAACCATTCGTTCCGCCGGCCGTCTGCATGGAGAGCAAGGGAATAGGCGTCCGTGCGTCTTCCCGGTGCAGGTAGTTTTCGTATTGAATGCACCCATTCGGCAAGGCGCTGATGTAGGCCTCGATTTCGCGGCGTGTCGCAGGGCCATCGCAGCGAAATGGAATCGTCGTCGAGCGTCCGCGCCGCCGAACCCGTTCCAACACTTCGTTCCAGATGTACCGGACTTCGGCGCTCGCGACGTACTCCCAAATCAGATGCCCACGGATGTCCTCGAGCGAGAGACCCTCGCCTTCGTTCTGCGAGGCAAACGCCTCCCAACCTTCATTGACATCAATAATGGCATTGTGCCGGTCGAGCGTATAACTGATAACTGCTGGCGGCGCTGCCGTGGCCATAAATTCTTACCCCCCTTAATGGATATACGGACCTTACATTCCAGTTTGCCTCTCCTCCGCGAGCGTGTCAAGGCATGGCCCGCGGCCTATCACGCGGCGCAATCTTTTAGAACCCCTTCCAAAATGTTGGCGCATCGTGTATGGTCTTGTGCCTACCGAACGTTAAGGGAGCTAATCGCCCGCTCATCAGGAGGCATGACGGTATGACAAACGTAAGCGAAGCAGAAGCCCGGCAGGTAGCGGAAGAATCGCGCCAGACCGATTGGAAGCCGAGTTTCATGCGCGAGCTGTTCCTGGGCAACTTCCGGCCGGACCTGCTGCCGGAGTATCCCGAGCCGTGTTCGCGGCCCGAGTTCTTGGAGCTCTACGAGAATCTGCGCCGGTTCTGCGATGAGGAGGTGGACCCGGTCGCGATAGATGAAGAGGGCGACTATCCCCAGGAAGTGCTCGACGGGCTCAGGCGGCTGGGGGCATTCGGCTACCTGGTTCCGTCGGAGTATGGCGGGCACGGCATCAACAAGCTGGAATGGTGCAAATTGATGGAGTTGCTGGGCAGCTTCGACGGCAACCTGCTCGGCTTGTTGTCGCCGCACCAGAGCGTGGGCGTGCCCGAAACGGTCAAGCAGTTCGGCACCGAAGCGCAGAAGCAGAAGTATCTCACGCGCTGCGCCAACGGCGAAATCAGCGCGTTTGCCTTGACGGAGCCGGATGTGGGCTCCGACCCGGCACGCTTGGCGACCACGGCGGAACTTACGCCCGAGGGCGATGCCTACATCATCAACGGGCGCAAGCTGTGGTGCACCAATGGCACCCTGGCAGACCTGCTCATAGTCATGGCGCGCGACCCGCAAACCAAAAAGATCAGCGCGTTCATCGTGGAGACGAATTGGCCAGGGGTGCGCGTGGAACAGCGCTGCCACTTCATGGGCCTGCGGGCGTTGGCGAATGGCGTGCTCGTCTTCGACAATGTGCGGGCGCCCAAAGAGAACTTGGTCGGCGGCGAAGGCAAGGGCCTCAAGCTGGCCCTGACCGTTTTGAATGTAGGGCGGCTGTCCGTCCCGGCGGGCGCGGTGGGCACGGCGAAGAAGTGTCTCGAGATGGCCCGTGTCTGGTGCAACGAGCGCGTGCAGTGGGGCAAGCCCCTGGGCAAGCATGAGGCCATCTCGCAAAAGCTGAGCTACATGGCGGCCAACGTATTCGCCATGGAGGCGCTCTCAGATGTCGGCGCCGAGATGGCAGTGAAGGGCGGGTACGACATCCGGCTCGAGGCGGCATGCGGCAAAGAGTGGAACACCTGCCGCACATGGGAAATCCTCGATGACATGATGCAGATTCGCGGCGGGCGCGGGTATGAGAAAGAGCGCAGTCTCGAGGCGCGCGGCGAGCAGTCAATGCCCGTCGAGCGGATGATGCGCGACTACCGCGTGGCCAAGATCTTCGAGGGCGCCAGCGAGATCATGCACCTGTTTATGGCGCGTGAAGCGGTCGATAAACACTTGCAGGTAGCCGGCGCGATGATCGATCCGAAAGCGGGCATCGGGAAGAAGGCCGCGGCACTGCCCAAGATCGCTGCGTTTTACGCGGGCTGGTATCCGACGCGCTGGTTCGGCCCGGGACAATTGCCCGGCAGCTATGGCGAGCATGGCGCGTTTGCCCGCCACTACCGCTTCATCGAGCGCATGAGCCGCAAGCTGGCGCGCCAGGTGTTTCACGGCATGATGGTGCATCAAGCCGGGCTCGAGCATAAGCAGCGGTTTTTGTTCCGGCTGGTCGACATTGCCATGGAACTGACCGTGATGGCCATGACGCTTCACAAGGCAGAGGCCATGGCGCGGCGTGGTCATCCCAAGGCAGATGAAGGTTCCGAACTGGCCGAACTCTTCTGCACCTATGCGCGCGACAACGTGAAGCGGCTCTTCCGCGAACTGTGGAACAACAGCGACAGCAAGCAATACGAAGCAGCCATCCACACGCTCGATGGACGGTATGCATTTATGGAAGAGGGCATCATGCCGCTCAAGCCAGCTAAGCCCGCGCCGCATCCCGTCTCGCATGACGCCGCCACGCCGGCGCCTGAGCCGGAGCCCGAGATG
>CAZLBS010000563.1:0-2702 GCA_964557505.1 uncultured Nitrospiraceae bacterium
TAACCGAGTAGCGGCCATCTGCCCCATTGTCATCGACATGCTCAATATCGTGCCTTCGTTCGAACACCACTTCGAAGCCTACGGCAAATACGCCCCCGCCGTTGGCGACTACGAGCGTTACGACATCATGGCCCGCATGCAGACTGAGGAATACGCCGCCTTGATGGATATCGTGGAACCCTACGAATTCCGCGAGCGCTTCACCATGCCCAAACTGATCATGAACGGCACCCAGGATCAGTTCTTTCTGCCCGAATCAGCGCAGTTCTACATCCGCGATCTGCCTGGTGAAACCCGCCTGCGCTACGTGCCAAACGCGGGCCACGGCCTCAACGCCAGCGCAATACCCAGCGTCATCGCCTTCGTGCACGCCATGGTCTATGACAAGCCGCTGCCCGCGTATGATTGGACGTTCCCGGATGAGCAAAGCGTCCTAGCCATGTCGGCCGTCGAGCCAGACGAGGTCACGCTGTGGGTGGGCCACAACCCTGAATCGCGCGACTTCCGAATCGATGCCGCCGGCAAACTCTTCGAACCTGTCGCGCTGGGAGACGAAACGGACATTGCCTCCTTCGTGCGGGCCGAAGCTTCCAACGAGGCCATGCCCTTTGCGTACAGGGCCGAAGTCCAGCAGCCGGAAAAAGGCTTCCGGGCCTTCTTCATCGAATTCACTTATGACACGCCGGCAGAACATCCCCACCGCTTTACGACTCCTGTGCAATTTTTGCCCGTCGAAATGCCCTATACCTACGAAGACCCCAACTGGCAAGGCGGCGGCTTTCTGACTCAACCCGCCGAAGCAGCTGCTGGGAAGTAGTGGCCCTGGGGAGAAACAGCCGGCAACTGTTTCTCCCCACCTCATCCGTACGGACCTACTCTTCCAAGCCGGGTATGCTCCGGCTCAATTTCTCGGCAAGCGCTTCGGCGGCTGTGCGGACGGATTGCTCTTCGAGGCTGACGAGGCTGTTCGCCTCGAGCATGGTCTCGTTGTCAATACGGTTGACCATCGTCTCAAGGGCGCCGACAATGGCCGAATCTGCTGCAGCGTCAGGGCTAAGGAGGAGCATGGCGTCGTAAGGCGGCAGGCCGCCGCGTGGGTCCTTGAGCAAGACCAGGTCATAGCGGCGGATGCGTGCATCGGTGGTGTACGCGCTGATCACATCCACCTCGCCTGTACGCACGGCATCGTACATCAAGGCCGCATCCATGCTGACTTGGCGGTCAAACACCAGGCCGTACGTGTCGCGGACGCTTTCCCAGTCGCGCCGGTCGAAGAAATCGATGTCGCCCGCAATGACCAGTTGCGGAGCCTTGATAGCCAGGTCAGCAATGGACGTAATGCCCAGTTCCTTGGCATGCGCCTGGCGCATGGCTAGAGCGTAGGCATTCTCGAATCCCAACGGCCCAAGGCTTACGATGCCATGCTCGTCTTTCAGCCATTCGGTTACGCCTTCAAGGACGGCCTGCCTGCCGGGATTGTCTTCGCGATTCATCATCTCCGTCCATAGCGTGCCCGAGTAGTCGACGTAGGCATCAATCTCATTGATGGCGAGCGCGTTGAACGCGACGGTCGTGCCGAGGCCATCGAGCGTCCGCGCGGGCACGTCATGGGCTTCGCACACCGCCTCCAAGACTTGCGCCAGGATGCGCTGCTCCGCGAATGACTTGGAGGCAATGACCACCTCATCCGCGCCTTGGCGGTTGATCCATTGCCAGGTGGACGGCCCCAAGCCACCGGCGACGACAGCCGCAATGCCAAGACCCGCGCCGGCGCCCAACCACACGCTGCGCCGCTGCGCGGCCAGTTCAATCAAGCGAATGAGCCCATCGAGCACAAGGGCCAAAGCAGCCGCCGCCGCCACCCCTACGAGCACCGCCGTCTCATTGTCGGTCTGGAGGCCGGAGAAAATGTAGTTGCCAAGGCTTGTCGCGCCAACCGGCGTCGACAACGTTGCAATGCCAACGACCCATACGGTCGCCGTGCGGATGCCCGCGATAATGACCGGCGCGGCAAGCGGCAGCTGCACCTGCAACAGGATTTGCCAGGGCGTCATGCCAATGCCCCGGGCCGCTTCGATGAGATTCGGATCGGTGTCTTCGAGGCCCGTCACTGTGTTCCGGAGCACCGGCAGCACGCTATACAACACCAGCGCAATCAACGCGGGCGCCGTGCCGATTTGGCCGACGAGCTGAAACACCAAGGCCAGCATGGCCAGGCTCGGGATGGTCTGAAGCACGCTCGCCACCGAGAGCACCGGGCCCTGAATACGTTTCACCCGCACGCAAAGCATGGCCGCTGCGACGCTGACCACCACGCCAATCGCCAATGCGGAGATGCTGATCTGCAGGTGCCCGCCCAGAAACTCGGGCAGCCGCTCCAATTGCTGGCGAAGATTGTCAGACATGCGGTGCATCCGGCCCGCGCCGGGCGATGGCTTCTAGTTCGTCCGCTTGGCGCATGCACGTGCCCACCAGATCTTGCACATAGGGCGGCTGGTTGGGCTGCAACATTTCGGCCGGCGTTCCAGTCGAGAGCAATTCGCCCCCGCACATGACCCCAATTCGGCCGGCCATGGTCAACGCTTCGGCCATGTCGTGGGTCACCATCACGACGGTCAGGCCCAGCTTGCGCTGCAGCTTACGAAATTCCTCTTGCAACGCCGCGCGGGTCAAGGGATCGAGCGCGCCAAAAGGCTCATCCA
>CAZLBS010000564.1:0-2695 GCA_964557505.1 uncultured Nitrospiraceae bacterium
ACGACGGGGCGGTGCAAGTGCGGTTCTCGCACGAAAGCGATGTCCCATTGGGGCGGCTTTCCCTTGACGTGGCGGCCGAAACGAACGGCCGAGTCACCTGGGGCGCGCCCGAAGCCGGACCCGCGACCCTTCTCTCTGGACGCAATTTCCAGTGGACTGTGACGAACACTGGAGCGTTGCGGATGACCTGGGGACGCGCACCACTGGGCAACAATCTTCTGGATGGGTTGCTTGCAACTGTCCCGTTTCGAACTTCCGAGCGCGGCGGCGGCACGACAGTCTTGTTTACCTTGAGCGAGCGGCAGTTGCAAAATCTTGCCGGCGAACCGCTTACACTCACCTTCTCCCCGGTGCGCTGGCCTTCCGGCGCGGCGCTGCCTTCTGGCGCCGAGCCCCCGTAACGGCGTTGCGTTCAACGCGCGGGGCTGGGCGCTTCAGGACTGGCAGGCTCCGCGTTGCGAGGGATGGAGGGCATATCAGTTCGCTTGCCCCAGGAACGCTTGTATTTAAGCATGGCGCCGCCACCGCCCCTGTCTACGTCGACATCCGCGCTCACCGAGCCGCGATCGCCTACGCTGAATTGCGGCCTGCCGCGTTCGTCCGTGTAGATTTCGGCTTTTGCCGCGCTGTCCGGGTCGCCAATGACGATGGGGTCTGGCGGGTCTGGAGGCGGCTCGTGCCGCCGCAGGTCAATTTCCCAGGCATCGGAAAAGGCCGGCGTGGTGCTCGTAGAAGACATACAGCCCAATGCCGGGAGGCTGCCTGCAAGAGCGGCTGCAAGCATCACCAAGCCCATTGGCATCTTCATTGGTTCAAGATTCTCCATTCTGTGCAGCCCCTCGCCAGCGGGCGCCATTGCCGGAGCTGTCCTTTATGCTACTTGCTTGGTCTCCTTCTATCACACTTTTTGGGAGCTTGCCATCCGCTTTTTCACGCGCGCATAGTACCCGCAGATGCGCAAGGGCAGCAGCGTAATGAGGCGATAGCGGGGGCGTCATGATTTCGTGCACGCACGTAGCATGTCAGGTGCGGGACTGCCGGGCGGCCATCCGCTTCTACGAGCGGTATGCGGGCATGGTTGTCGTACACGAGCGCACCGATGAATCCGTTCATGTCGCATGGATGGGGTGGCCGGGGCGCGAGCGCGCGTTCGTCGTGGTCTTGCTCGAAGCCGCGTATGAGCGGAACACGCAACCGCCATATCAGCACATCGGTTTCGCGGTCGACAATATGCAGGAACTCGAGGCTCTCTATGCCCGCGCAAAAGCCGATGGCTATCCGATCGTGTGGGAGATGACCGATGGGGGCGAGGTGGTCGGTCGCTATTTCGGCTTGGCGGATCCTGACGGCAACATCGTCGAATTCTCGTATGGCCAGCAGTTGGGTCCCACCGCCTAGGGGGGACGGCGCCGCCTCATTTGCGTTATGCTCACGGCGGTAGTGGGGATTGGGAGCAGCGCAGATGATGACTCGTATCCTTCTCTTTTTCGGGGGCGCCATATGTTTTGCCTTCGTGTCCGCTGGGTGCGGGCAGAGCCTCCCATCCGGCACGCCGCCGGTATCGGCTGAGCCGGGCGCCTGGACGCTTGGCTTCGCGGGCGACACCGTCCTTTCCCGCCGGCTAGAGCGCGACACGTTTGAGGCCGAGAATTACCTGCATGGCTTTGGCAATATGACTCCGCTGGTGCAAGGAATCGACCACTTCGCGGCGAACCTCGAGTGTCAGATTTCAGACCGCGGCGAACCAATGGACAAGGGGGAGCGGCGGCCCTACCACTTCCGTGCGCATCCGCTCATGGTCAACAGCTTGAAGGAAGCGGGCGTCGACTTGGTCACCGTGGCCAACAACCACGGGATGGACTATGGGCCAGACGCCTTAATGGATACGATCCGCTTGTGTGAAGAGAACGGCGTGGCCGTGGTAGGAGGCGGCGCGAACATCGAGGAAGCAGCAAGTGCGCGCATCGTCGAGGTGCAGGGACTCAAGATTGCCTGGGTAGGAATGCAGGCGACCGGCACGCAATTCCGTGCTGGTCCATGGACGCCGGGCGTCAATGCGGCACGGCTCGAGGAAACGGGCCACATCATTCGGCTGGCCGTGGACTCGCTCAAGCAAGTCCGGGACGAGGCGGATCTCGTCTTTTTCACCATTCACATCGGACCCAATTACCGGGAAGAGCCGCGCGAGGAAGACCGCACGATAGCCCGTGCCTTGATTGATGCCGGCTATGATGGCTTCTTCGGCCACAGCGCCCATCAATTTTTGGGGGTCGAAGTATACCGCGGGCTGCCGATAATTCATGACGCGGGCAATTTCGTGTGCGACTTCAGGCCGGTGTCTGGCCGCTGGAACGAGCGCAATCTCGTATTCGTGCTGCATTACCAAGGAACGGCGTTGAAGCGCTTCGAGGCCGTTCCGATTTACCGGGAAGATACCGTGACGAATATCGCCACCGGCGGGCAGGCGCGCGAAATCGCCGCGCGCTTCGAGCAGAAATGTGCACCGCTTGGGACGTCGGCGACCCTACGGGAAGACGGGGTTATCGAGGTCGCGTTGGATGACTGAGACTCCGCAGCAGGTCCGTCCCAGGACGAAGACGCCTTCGGAAGAGGCCCTTTATCCGGAGGGGAGCATTCCGCTGGAAGAGGCGCGCATCCAGCGAGGCGAACGCCTGGCCCTGCTCATCGCGCTCAT
>CAZLBS010000565.1:0-2692 GCA_964557505.1 uncultured Nitrospiraceae bacterium
TGTGGCGGGCATGACCGAGGACAACATCGAGTACTTGTGCTCGGCGATCGTGGACGTGCTGAACGGGGGCTGAGTCCAGGCAGCTAATGAATGCCGAGTTCCGCGGCGAGGTCGAGTATGGTGAAGCGGCTGCGGATGTATCGGGCGCGCTCGATGGCGAGGTCGTACTCCTCGACGGGCGCGCCAAGCGCATCCGGCGTGACGGGCCCACCGGAGGCAGCGATTGCTTCTTCAACGGCGTCATGCGGGATGAAGCCTTGCATGACGTGATCGCGAAGTTCGGGCAGGCGGGCTTTAATGGCCTGCAATTCTGCGCGCAATCCTTCCGGACCGAGGGCCTTCTGCTGCCACTGCTGCCACACTTCGGGCGCGGTGATGCCCCAGTCTTCATCAATCATGGTCCGAATCTCTTCATCGGATGGATGCTGTTGCAGCAGGGCATCAACATCGATGGCGGCCGGGTCGAGCGCGAGGACTTGTTCCCATAGCTTCAGGCAGTGCAACGTGCCGACGCCAACCTGTGCGCCATGCAGATCATGCGGCGTGCCATACAGGCCGGATTTCATGTCGAGGTAATGTGAGATGAGATGCTCGCCGCCTGAGGCGGGCGACGAGGAACCGGCGACCAGCATGCTTAGGCCCGACAGCAGCAGGGCCTCGAGCACTTCGCCGACGGCGCCGGGTTCGCTCCTCCCCACTCCCGGCGCGGCGCTCAGCACACGCTCTTGCACGCCCCGGTAGAAGACCATGGCTTGTTCGTCGTAGGTCTCGCCTCGAAGCAAATGAGCCGCCCGCCAATCCGAGGAGCTTGAGCCCTTGCTGAGGAAATCAGCCACGCCAGCGGCGGCCATGCGGATGGGGGCCGTGGCGACGATTTCGGGGTCAGCGAAGACGCCAGCGGCGGGGGTGCAGGGGATGGTTCGCTTGAGCCCCTTGACCTTGAGGGCCGTGATGCCGGAGGTGTAGCCATTCATCGAGGCCGCGGCCGCAAAGAGCAGGGCCGGCTTTTGTTCGATGGTGGCGGCTTGCTTGGCTAGGTCGCAAAGACTTCCCGCGCCGATGGCCACGATGAAGTCATGTCCATGAAGAGCATCCGCCACCTCGTTGGCGAAGAAGTCGTTGGCATCGACTGGATCCGCGCCGTAGCGCTTTTCGGCAATGCTCTTGCCGGCGGCTGCGAGCGCATTAAAGACAGGCTGTCCGCCTATGGCACATGTGTTTTCGTCGGACAGAACGAGGGCACGCGGGCCGCATTTTGCACGGGCAAAGTCCGCGAGGGCGCGGGCGGCATCCGGGCCTACGTACAGCGCTTCCAGCGGCAGACCTGGCTTCATGGCGCGGGCCTGCGCGAGCGCATCGGCGAGGGTCAAGCGAGCTTGCGTAGACATGGCGAGATTGTACGCGAAAGAGAGAACCAGTCAAGCGGCCTCGAGCAACACAAAGCCTTGATTACTAAGAAGCGGGTTAGAAGCTGCAGCCCCATCCGTTACGTCCTAAGCGCCTAGGCTGCAGCAGACCCCAGCGCCTGCGGCTGATCCGCCTCGTGCACGAAACGGACATGGTTGAAACCCCAGAGGGTCACGAAGCCGGCGGCGCCGACGAGATGCCAGAGCGCGTGGAGCGGGATGAAGGGCCAGACGATCTTATCATTGCTGGCAGTGGCAAGGAGCATGCCGAAGAAAAAGATGGCAACGGTAACCCAAAGCAAGGGCATTGCAGCCTTGGAGATGTGCTGACGGTTGTAGACGAACATGCCGACATTGAGCCAGGAGAAGGCGATGAGCCAACTCTCGCCGGGGTAGAAGCCGCCCCAGCCGCCGAGGGGAATGAGGTAGGCCCGCTCGGCGCCGGGAAGGCGGTCATAGAAGTGCCAGCCGACGCCCAGCACCATGAGTACGGTAACGATTGGCATCGCCCAGCGGCGAATCTCTTTCGAGTAGAAGTCGCCGAGGACTGCGAGCGCCATGCCCCAGGTGACCACGATGTTGCTGCCTGTATCGAGGAACGACCAGAACCAGCGGGGCCCCCAAATCTGGTTGGTCTCGCCGAAGCCGTGCAATGTAACCGTGAAGATGCCTGTGATCACAATCAACCAGTAAACAAATTGCCACCGGCGCGGCTGGCGGCCCATCAACCAGACGAAGCATAGGGGCAACAAACCTGCGAATAAGGTCATAAACCCCGTCACTGTATTGGCGAGGCCGTAGTTGGGCAAGTGGTGTAAATGGTCCATGCGTGTGCTCCTTAGCGCATCCGCATAGGGTAGCACGGATGGCCGCACAACGTCAGCGTGCCGCGCCATTCGAAACCTGTTTCGACGGGTGGGTACGATTCCAAAGCATGCGTGTTGGTTATGGCGTTCTTGATGGCGGCGATCGCCGGCTCGGTGATGCGCGGGAGCTATCCCCCCTGCTCGTGCGGCCGTGGGCTAACCGTTCCCGGCCGAGGTCAATAGGCGTCTTCGACATCCGCCTTGCGGCCTGCGCCGTGACTGATGCAGCGGCTCGAATATTCACCGGAACGAACCTGCTTGGGTATTGACCTTCCTCTTGGACTGCGCTAGCATACTGCAATCTCAGTCGGCTAGACAGGGATAACGCTTAGCTGAGGCTGATGACGATGGCGTGGGTTTGGGGTTTAGCGGGCGCGGCGTGCGGGCGATGATGCGCGAGAGGCGGCGCCGGCTTGTTTG
>CAZLBS010000566.1:0-2688 GCA_964557505.1 uncultured Nitrospiraceae bacterium
CCCCAGGACCGCGCCCTCTTCGGCCTTGCGCCAAAAGTCGAAGAGGCGGGCGCGAACGGCGAAGGGCCTGACAGCGGCGCCTGAGATCGGGACCCCACGCCCCAACCCCTCCTGACACCCACCAAAAGGCGAGCTTGCCGGACCGCCTTCGAGCCGGAGAGTGCGCGTACACGGGTGAGGGCATTTTCAGGCGGGAGCGGCGCCCGCATGGTCGAAGAGTATTTCCGTCTGCCGGGGCAGCAAGAGCCCGGCACATCGCCGCGCCAGCTCGCGCGAGAGCGCCGCGACCGCGCCTTGCCTGCCTGCTTTGCCGACGCGCGCGAGATGCGGGCACGGGCCTGGCAGGGGGATGATTTCTGGTTCGGGGAAAGCCCGCCGGAACTGCACGCAGGCGCGCCTATCGACGTCGGCCTCAGTTTTCGGGGAAGCCTCGACGACCGCGGCGTCATGATCATCGCCGGAAACGGCGGCGGCAAAGGCGTCTCCCTCATCGTCCCGAACCTCCTCACCTGGCCCGGCGGGATGTTCTGTATCGACGTGAAGGGAGAGCTCGCGAGCTATACCGCCACGCGCCGGGGTACGCGCGAGGCAGCAAACGGCACGGGCACGACTGTCCGGCGCTTTCTCGGGCAGGACGTGGCCGTCCTCGATCCGTTCCGCGAGGTCAAGGGACCTGCCTCCACGAAAGCCTATGGCCGCGCCTATAATCCGCTTCTCGAGCTGGACCCGGCCTCTCCCGCCTTCGTCGCCGAAGTGCGCCGGATCGCAGCCGCCCTCACCGTCGATGAGCACGGCGAAGGGCGCTTCTTCTCCGACATGGCGAAAATCCTCATCGCGGGCGTGATCGAGGTCGTCGTCAAATGCGCGCCCGCCCGGCAGCGCAATCTGGCGACCGTCTCCAACATCATGGTCCAGGGCGAAGCCGAGAAGTTCCTTGCGAAGCTTCCGGACGGGCTCCTCGCGCGCGCAAGCTTCGGAGCGCTCAAGAAAGCAGGTGACCGGCAGGCCGGGGCCTTCCATTCCACCGTCGTCCAGCAGTGGGGGTGGCTGGATGATCCGCGCATGCGCGATCACCTCAAGGATAAGAGCGGCTTCTCGCTCATTCGTCACGTCCAGAACGGCGGCTCCACATACGTGTGCATGCCGGTAACTGATCTCGCCACGCAGCGCCGCTGGCTGCGCCTGATGCTCACCATGGGCCTCACCGCCAAGCTGCGGCAGGGCGTGTTCGCCGGAGCCGCGCCCCAAACGCTCTTCATGATCGACGAAATGCCCGCGCTCGGGCCGCTCGACATGCTCGAAGAAGGCGTCGGCTATATGCGCGGCTACGGGGTCAAGCCCGTCTCGGTCATCCAGAACCTCAGCCAGCTCGAGAACCTCTACGCGCAGAACTGGGAGACCTTCATCGGCAACACGGGCGCTACGGCCGCATTCTCGATGATGGACGACAAGACGCCGAAGTTCGTCGCCGACCGGCTCGGCACGTACCAGTACTGGGAAGAAAACTTCTCCGAAAGCCACACCGAAAACCGCCCGGCATGGACCGGCTCGCGCGGGCTGTTCGGCATGTCCAAGCAAGCCCATGACTATGAAGCGCAGGGCGGCGGGAACACCTCCCGCACGCGCTCGAAGAGCAAGGCGCGCGAGAACGTACTTCAACCCGAAGAGGTGCGCCTTCTCACCTCGCGCGAGACCGCGCGCATGATCGTCATCGCCGCCGATGGCAGGCCGCTCTTTCTCAAACGCGTGCCCTATTGGGACCGGTTCGGCAAAGGGCAGGGCTGGTACGAGGAGCGCTCAAACATCGCGCGCATCGAGGGGCAAATGGGCAAGCTCCGGGGTCTCCTCGAATGAAGAACTTTCTCGCCGCCCCGCTGATCGCTGTGTGCTTCGTCGGCGTGTTTTCGTTTCTCACTTACGAAAACCTGCCGCGCGCGATCCTCCATGCGGTCTACGCGGGCTGCGCCGTCGCCGGAATCGCGCGGCTCTACTTCCTCGACAAGGGGGTGCCGGTGAGCTGGCTCGACATCATCGCCGCCGCTGCCGCTGCCGCATGGATCGCCGCCTTCATCGCGTGGGACCAGCACCGGGGCTATCCGGATTGGGCGATTGCCTTCGGATCGCTGTTCACCCCGCCGCTCGACCCGCGCGCGCCGCTGCTCCTCGGCCCGGTGCCGGTCTTCGGCGGCGTCTTCACTCTCGGTATCGCGCTCATCCTCTCCGGACAGCTTCCCCGACCGCGCGGCTTCGCGGGGAGCGGAAGGCCAACGGAAGCCGCGCCCGTGCAGAACGAGGGCTTCGATCCCCGTCTCTATGACCGGGACGGTTACGGCGGCGGCGGGCCGTATGGCGCGTATGGCCAGGGGCCGGAACGCATTCGCCACGATCAGCCGCGCATTCCGCAAGACACGCCGCCACAAGGCTACTCGACGGAAGACGCGAAGCGCTTCTTCGCGATGTCAGGTCTGGATGGTCCTGGAAGTAACACCGCCAAGGCTACGGAGCTCGCGCGGCGGCTCAAAATCGCGCTTGGCCCGGACAAGGGCGCAGACTTCCTCAGCGCAGCCGCAAGAGATAGCCGCCTGCCCAAGAATATGCAGGCCTTCTACAAGCACGCCGAACAGCTCGTGACGCGGGGACAGGCCTGATGTTCGGACGCCCTTCGGCTGACTTTCCCGTCTGCCCGCA
>CAZLBS010000567.1:0-312 GCA_964557505.1 uncultured Nitrospiraceae bacterium
CGGAGATATCGCAGCGCATCATCACGATTACGCGCGACCCGGAAGCCGGGCTTCGAGAGCTGGCCGAACTCGTCAACGAGGACCAGGTGATTGCCGCGAAAACGCTGCGCGTGGCCAACAGCGCGCTGTACGGGGGGCTGACCGAGATCAGCGACCTGACGAGCGCCTGCACGCGCCTTGGTATGCAAAACGTGGCCAACGTGGTGCAGGCAGTCGCCAATGGACGGCTCTACATCACGGGGCACAAGCATTACACGGCCATGATGCAGCAATTGCAGCGGCACGTGCTCGTAACGGCGCACTGCGCCCATG
>CAZLBS010000567.1:322-2679 GCA_964557505.1 uncultured Nitrospiraceae bacterium
GGCGAACCGCGCTCGGAAACGTTGTTTGTGGCGGGGTTGATACACCGCATCGGGGCGGTTCCCATCCTGCAGTCAGTGGCGGAGGCGACCTCTGGCCCCCTGGCAGACTTGCGTAACAATCCCGGTTTGCTGGAGGAGTTGCTCACGTCGTATTACCCGCTGATCGGCCTGCACGTGGTGCACGAGTGGGACCTTCCGGCCGAACTCATGGCGACGACCTACTTCCACGCGGAACCCGCGCGCTGCCCGAACAGTACTCACGCGGTGCCCGCGCACATCGTGAGCCTGGCGGAAATGATCGCGAGCGTGAGTGGCTATCCCGCGTGGGGCAAGGCGGACGAATCGCTGCTCATGGCCGACGACAGCACGCAGTTCCTCGGCCTCACGGACATCAAGATCGCCAATATCCGGGTCGAACTGGACGACCGCGTGGCCCCGCTGCTGGAAGCGACAGAGGCCGGCGTCTAGGTCTCATGGGCGGCCCAGGGCGCGGTCGAGGTATCACCGGGACATGGTGTCGCGTGGAGCAGCCTTACGTTCAAGATCGCGAGCGATACGCACAAGCCGAAGGAACTCGCGCCGTTCGGGGTCCGCTCCAGGCGCCAAGCCTGCCCGGCCCAGCTTCTCGACTGATTCAAAGGCCATGCCGCTCGCGTAGGGGGAGTCACGAAGCAGCATGCCAAAAGCGGCGACGGCGCTTGCGAAGACAAGGTCGGGATCTGGCTCATCGTCACAGGCACGCGCGGGCACTTCGATCAATGAGCTGAACCAGTCGCCCGGTTCTTTGTACCGGAGTTTCACAAACATCCATTCGCCTGAAAGGGCGCGGGGAGACTGCGGTTCACGCTCGCCCTGGTAGCGCAGGGGATCAATCATGCCCGGCGCCGATTCCTCATTCAGGGCAACACCGGGTGGGACGAGTTCGTATAGGGCCGTGACGGTATGGCCCGCGCCCATCTCGCCCGCGTCTTTACGGTCATCGTTGAAGTCTTCCGGCGCCAGCAGACGGTTTTCATAGCCAATGAGCCGGTAGGCCTGCACGCGCGCCGGATTGAACTCGACCTGCACCTTTACCTCCTTGGCGACGGACACCATCGCCCCCATCAAGCGCTGGCCGAATACGCGGCGGATTTCCTCCTGTCCGTCGATATAGGCATAGAAGCCATTGCCCTTGTTCGTGAGTTCTTCGAGGCGGCCGTCCTGCAGATTTCCGGTACCGAACCCGAGCACGGTGAGGTCAATGCCTTCTCGGGCATGAGACTCGACGAGTTCAACCAATTCGCCGCGGTCCGTAACTCCAACATTGAAGTCGCCGTCGGTGCACAGGATGACGCGGTTCACGCTTTTGGAAGTGGCCGACCCGCTTGCGAGGCGGTAGGCGAGGCGAATGCCTTGTCCGCCATTGGTACTGCCGCCCGCATTCAACTGGCCGATGGCTTGCGCGATGCGTTCTGTTTCGTTGCCGGATACCGATTCGAGCACGAGGCCGGCCGCGCCCGCATACACCACGATTCCGACGCGATCGATTGGCCGCAGGCGCCGCGCGAGAAAGTGCAAGGCGTTCTTCACGAGCGGCAGTTTCCAGGGCGTATTCATGCTGCCGGAGACGTCGATGAGGAAGACGAGATTGAGCGGCGGTGCTTCATGCTGCGCGAGGTCGTACGCTTTCAGGGCGACGCGGGCAAGGCGGTGGCTGGCATTCCAGGGGCATGCCCCGATGTCGGCAGTTACGGCGACCGGTCTGTCGCGGTCCGGCTCGGGATAGGCGTAGTCGAAGTAGTTGATCATCTCCTCGATGCGCACGGCATTCTTGGGGGGCAAAAACCCCGACTCGAGCATGCGCCGGACGTTCGTGTAGCTCGCGGTATCGACATCGATACTGAAGGTGGACAGGGGATGGTCCGCCACCCTGCGAAACTCGTTGTCCTCGATGGGGTCGTAGGCCTCCCGGTTCCAATCCGGCGGTGCGAACGCACCGTAGCCACTGTCGGGTTGGGTGCTTCCCCGCGGGCGTGCCGCGCCAGACATCATGCTTGACGAGGCTGCGGGATTGTTGATGTCGGTGATAAAGAAGCGCTCGATGCCTTCGCGCAGTTGCCATATAGTGTGGCCGGAGGGTCCACCATGACCCATCTCGACCAACTCCTGACGAATCTCGGCGAGGCGGTCGGCACCCTCCGTGACCAATTCGGGCGGCGTCGTGCGATGCCAGGGTGCGAGCGGTTGTAGCCACACCATGGCGAGCGCAATGGCTGTCCCCGTAGCGGATAAGAAGATAATTGCACGGCGGACGATGGCCGCGCTGGTGTTGCGAGGCTGTTGCGCTTGTTTGCTTTCGGTATCCAGGTGCATGGATT
>CAZLBS010000568.1:0-2675 GCA_964557505.1 uncultured Nitrospiraceae bacterium
ATGTATCGAACTGTCGAGTTACGCCGCGTCCGCAATGGGACGGGCGCATTATACGGTTGGTTTCCGCCGAGCGCATCAGCGGATTGCCTATCCACTACCGGCCGGCTGGCACGCGGCTTTGCTGCAAGGCCTGCTCGAAAAACGCGATGGTAGGCTTCAGGCCGTCCCGCAGGGGGACTGAAGGCTCCCAGTCCAGCCGATGCTTGGCGAGCGTAATGTCCGGGCGGCGCCTGGCCGGATCGTCCGGCGGCAGCGGACGATGCTCGCAAATCGAGGAACTGCCCGTCAGGTCGAGAATGTTTTCGGCCAGTTCCTTCATGGTGAACTCGCCCGGGTTGCCCAAATTCACGGGTCCAACAAAGTCATCGTTGTCCATCATGGCAATGATGCCCCGCACGAGATCGTCGACGTAGCAGAAGCTGCGCGTCTGACTGCCGTCGCCGTAGATGGTGATGGGCTCGCCATTGAGGGCTTGCACGATGAAGTTGCTCACGACCCGGCCATCCTCGATGCGCATGCGGGGCCCGTAAGTGTTAAATATGCGCACAATACGAATGTCGACATCATTTTGGCGGTGATAGTCGAAGAACAATGTCTCGGCCACGCGCTTGCCTTCATCGTAGCAACTGCGCATGCCGATGGGATTGACGTTGCCCCAGTAGCTCTCGGGTTGCGGATGCACCTCGGGATCGCCGTAGACCTCGGATGTGCTTGCTTGGAGAATGCGTGCGCGGATGCGCTTGGCGAGACCAAGCATATTGAGTGCGCCCATGACATTGGTCTTGACGGTCTTGACGGGGTTGTGCTGGTAGTGAACGGGCGAAGCGGGGCAGGCCATGTTATAGATGCGGTCCACTTCGAGCAGGATAGGTTGGACCACGTCATGCCGGACCAATTCGAAGCTGGGCCTGCCAATGAGATGCTTGATGTTTTCTTTTCGGCCGGTGAAGAAATTGTCGAGGCAGAGCACCTCTTCGCCGCGTTCCAGCAGGCGTTCGCAGAGATGCGAGCCGATGAAGCCCGCTCCGCCGGTCACCAAGTTAACCAATGGCATGTGGGGATTTTCCTTTGCGATGGCCCAGAAATCGCGCTACCGCGCGTTCAGCAGAGCCTCTTCGGTGAACGTCGCCATTTCAATGGTGGTGCGTCCGTTCGTGGTGTATATCAAGCGAATGGTTCCGTCGTCTTGCTGGATGACATAGGGGTAGGCAAAGGTGTTGCCGCCCTCGCCGATGGTAATCCGATGCGGATAGGTTTCATCCTGGTCGGTCGACAATGCGGCCACCAGCGGCGTCCGCTCGCTCATGCTCTCGTTATATACGAGCAATAAGTTACCGCTGTGTAAGCGAATGAAATCGATGGCCGCGTTGGGGTTTGGAAACTGCGAATCAACCCCGTTGGTCCACGAACGCCCGCCATCGTGTGATTCAGCGCGGACGATATAGCCGTCGTCGATGGGTTCGTAGTTTCCCCCGCGCCGGGCGTAGGCGATGAGATAGTCATCGGTAATCTGCGCAACCGCGGCTTGGAGGTTGCCCAGGCGAGAGTAGATTTTGTCCGTGGGGGTCCAGGTGCGGGTTTCGGGGTCATGCCGGAAAAAGAGCGATGTGGTGTCATCGCCGACACTTTCCCGGTCGCTCCCTGTTTCGTGGTAGACCGGAAGCAGGTAGTCGCCGTCATGCAATACGATAGGGCGGCCTTGCACCATCATGCCTTCTTCAAACGTCAGCAGCATTGAATCCGACCACGTCCGTGCGCCGTCTTCGGAAATCTTGGCCTTGATGCGCGACTGGGACCACGTCTCGCCATAGCGTTGGACGTAGAACAGCCAGACCAAACCATCAGGGGCCTGCCACACCACGGGATTGCCTTCGCTTAGAAAGGGGGTGTCGGCGATGGGTTCGGGCGTACTCCAGGCACTGGCGCCCTTGGGCCTGCGCATGCCCCAGACTTTCGAGTCGTCTTCGTATTCGCCGCCGCCGCCGTAGTACGCGATGTACAAGCCGCCATTCGCTAGCTGTGTGATCGAGGCCGGGTGCTTGTAGGCCCCCGGAAATTCAGGCCCGATGACGTGCTCGATCGTCACGCCTTCCGGCTGCGCATACGCGCTGACCGCTACGAACATGGCGAGGATCAAGACGGAAAAGATGTTTTGCATGGGTAGCCGTTCCCGGTCGAGATGCGTCTGCTTCGTGGTGCGCGCTAGTCTATCGCAAAGCGCCGGGCGCAACCAATCGAGCGGCTCCCACTGGGGCGGATGCCGCCGTGCCCGCGGCGCCTTCCCGGGAGCCTTTATCGCATGGATACTGCCCTTCGTGAATTGCTGGAAATCTCGCATGCTGTCGGAAATGACGAGGATCTCATACAGGCCGGCGGCGGCAACACCTCGGTCAAGACCGCGCGCGGCACCATGTACATCAAGGCGAGCGGCACAGCCCTCGGCCAAATGCGCGAGGACCGCGGCTGGGTGGAACTCGATCTGCCATCGGTCATGGAGGTTATCCACGACCCGCGCTTTCCTGGCATGGAGGCCGCGGCGCGAGAGGCCGCCATCGTCGAGGGACTCGCCCGCACTCGCGTGAGCGGTCCGGGAGAGCGGCCATCCGTCGAGACCGTCGTGCACGCACTGCTGGGCCGCGTGGTGATTCACACGCATTCCGTCGCCGTGAACGCCA
>CAZLBS010000569.1:0-1014 GCA_964557505.1 uncultured Nitrospiraceae bacterium
ATGCGCCCCAGCAGCCTTACGCTGACCTGCTCGTTCGCCTGGGGCGGCGGGTGGCGGAAGGCACGCCCCTGCGCGGCCTGGAGGACACTTCCCTCGACGACACGCCGCTCATGGCAGGGGTGGACATCGACATCGTCTTTGGCGAGCCGGTTCCCGCGGCCATGTATGCATCACACGGCATTGAGGAAGGCGCGACGCTGCGCCTGGCCCACCGCGTGGCTTCGGATGCCCGCCGCCTGGTCATGCTGAACATCGACCATCTCATGGCGGCGCTGCTGCGGCAGTCTCAAGGGCGCGGGCATCAGGAATACTGTTTGCGGCAACGGGTCTATCTCGCCGCACACCGGCTGCGCACGCTATCGGCCTGCCCGATGCACGAGGATCTCATCCACGCGCACCGCGAGCTGCTCTACGACGAGCCAGCCCCGCGTTTCGAGGCGATGCTGCAGCGGCTCGCGCACGCCGGCTTGTATGAACGCGAGGGCGATGTGATACGCCCGGCGTTGGGCCCGAGTCTCGGAGGCATTCCGCGGACGCCGGAAGCGCGGCGCATGTCAGCCGCCCTCGCCAATGCCTCCTCGGCGGTGCTGAAGCTTGGCGCCGCGGCGGGCCTGCTCAGCGAATGCGCACGCATGCCCGGACCACAGCTGAACGAGACCATTCGCCACATTCTGCGCGACGAGGAATTGCGTCTGTTCGATTCGGACTACCGGGCACACTATGATCCCGAACTGTCGAAAGAGGAGCACATTGGCCGGCCCTTCTTGCTCATGCCGGAGCATCCGAAAGCGGGCATCGTGCTTTGCCATGGCTATATGTCGGCGCCGGAAGAAGTCCGCGCGCTGGCCGAATACTGCTTCGCGCTAGGCTACGCGGTGTATGGCGTGCGCATGAAGGGGCATGGCACGGCTCCGGACGACCTCGCCCACTCTATTGTAGCGGTACTCCACCCGATCGTACAGGCCCGAATCGCCCTCTTGGAAACATTTTTCCACGGCCTCGTTGGTGCTGTCG
>CAZLBS010000569.1:1024-2674 GCA_964557505.1 uncultured Nitrospiraceae bacterium
GAGCAATGGTTCGACAGCTACAACCGGGCCTATGCGTTGATGCGAACGATCACAGACCAGGTCTACGCAGGCGGATTTTCGACTGGGGGGGTCATGGCGCTGCTCTGTGCCGCGCGCAAGCCCGGCAAGGTGGCGGGCGTGCTCTCCATCTGCGCGCCGATCGAGTTGGTCAGCTATGGCGCGCGCTTCGTGCCGACGCTCGTGAGCATGAACACGCTCTTGCACCGGGTCGCACTCGGCACCGTGTCCGAATACGTCTATGTCGAAAACGTTCCAGAGAACCCGCACATCAACTACACGCGCAATCCGCTGCATGGGGTGCGCGAGCTCAGCCAGGCGATCTATCAATGCGAGCGTGAACTGCCGCAAATGACGGCCCCGCTTCTCGTGCTCCAGGGTTCGCACGACGACACGGTGCACCCGAACAGCGCCCAGCGCATATTCAGCGCAGCCGGCGCGCAGCATAAACAATTGGTGATGCTCGAGCGGCGCCGGCACGGCATTGTGAATCACGAGGGCCGGGAAGACGTGTTCATGCATGTGCGCATGTTTCTCGAATGGGCCGCGTCGAAGGAAACGGCGAAAGCGGCGCCCGCCATCGAGGATGGCGCGGCGCAACCTTCCGAGGATATGGCCGCGCTCGCCCAGCAAGACCCCGCCGCGCACTCGGCATAGCGCACGCCGTCACCCTTGTGCTTGAATCTTTGTTGCCCGGCCCCGCCGCGACATGAGCATCAAGCCCACATTCAACGCGGCTGCCGCAATCAGGCTGATGACGGCGAGCACGTCAATGACAACGGCATTCGCCGAAAGCCCTGTGGCGCTGTCGAACAACAGCTTGAGGTAGGAATTGGGGTCTTGTTGATAGTCCAGTTGCTCGCGAATCTGCCAGTGCCAATCGGTGAGCGGGCAATAGCCCCAGCCGTATATGAGCCCGAGCAACGTCCAGGACAATCCTGTCAGCACGCACAGGCCTAAGTGCCACGGGCGCGCACGGCACCAGAGCCATCCGGTCAAGACGAACAATATGAGCAGATTGTGAGCAATGAAGAACGCATAGTTAAGAACGTGATATAAGGTGGCCATGCCGGGAGGATACGCGGCGGGCGGAGAAGGTTGCACGCGGGGGTTGGGCGCCATGATGTTTCGCGAAGGCTATGGGCAATTGCGCGCATACAGCGAGACGGTGCGCGAACAGCCCGATGCCATTCGCGAAGAGCAGGTGCAGTGCCTCTGGTATGACCTGTTGTTCGAGCAAGACGGCCTCACGTCCGATTCGGGCCGGGCCATCCGCATCATCTCGCCCGGCTGGTGGAACCGCGCCGCCGGCCCTGATTTCCGCGGCGCCCAGATTGAATACCACGGGAATCTCCTTACCGGCGATGTCGAAATCGAACTGCACCCGAGCGGCTGGCATCAGCATGGGCACGCGCTCAATCCCGATTTCAACAATGTCGTGTTGCTCGTGGCGCTGTCGCACCCAACGGAAACGAGTCCGCCCGTGACGCTGCTGGGCCGCCGCGTGCCTTGCCTGGACCTGACCCCTCATTTGGATGGCGACCCCATACTAATTGCCGGCGGCATCGACACCGAGCAGTATCCGTACAAGGTCGAGGGCACGCTGGGAGCTTGCGCGGGCTTGAGCGAGGC
>CAZLBS010000570.1:0-2669 GCA_964557505.1 uncultured Nitrospiraceae bacterium
AGGCGGGGTTCCTTTTCAAGGGATCCCGCCTTGTTCTTTGCGCGTTTCCGGCGGTATGCTTTGAGCCCTGCGCGAGCTGTTGGGCGCACGGGAAACAGGACACGGGGGCACGCATGAAAATCCACGAATATCAGGCGAAAGAACTGTTTCGCGAATATGGCATTCCCGCACCGGACGGCATCGTCGCGGCGGCGCCAGAAGAGGCCGTGGCGGCGGCAGACAAGCTTGGCATGCCAGTGGTCATCAAGGCGCAGGTGCACGTGGGCGGCCGCGGCAAGGCAGGCGGCGTAAAGGTCGTGTCCGATCCGGCTGAGGTCAAGCCCACGGCCGAGCGCATCCTTGGCCTGACGATCAAAGACTTGCCCGTGAAGAAAGTGCTGGTGACGCCCGCGGCAGAAATCGCCACCGAGGTCTACCTCAGCATCCTGATCGACCGCGGCTCACGCAAAGCGGTGTTCATTGGCTGTGCCGAGGGCGGCGTCGAGATCGAAGTCACCGCCAAGGAAGCGCCCGAAAAAATCTTGCGCTGCGAAGTGCCTGCCGCAATGCTGCGTGATCTCCCCGCCGAACACGTCAAGGGGTTCGCTGCGAAGCTCTTTCCGGATCCCAGTCAGGCCGAGCAGACCGTGGCCATCATGCAGAAGCTCGCCAAACTCTTCGCCGAGAAAGACTGCTCGCTCTGCGAAATCAACCCGCTTATCGTGGATGACAAGGGCGCCGTCATCGCGCTCGATGCCAAGATGATGCTCGATGACAATGCGCTATACCGCCATGAGGAGTTGCAGCATCTGCGCGACATGGACTCGGAAGACGCCGACGAACTCCACGCCGCCAGCAAGGGCCTTAGCTTCATCCGGCTCGAGGGCACGATTGGCTGCATGGTGAATGGCGCTGGACTCGCAATGGCCACCATGGACACGATAAAACACTTCGGCGCGGACCCCGCCAACTTCCTCGACGTGGGCGGCAGTTCCAATCCGCAGAAGGTCGTCGAGGCCTTCAAGCTCATCCTCAAGGATCCCGACGTCAAAGTGATCTTGATCAATATCTTCGGCGGGATTACGCGCTGCGACGACATTGCCAACGGCATCCTCGAAAGCACCCGCCAATCCGACGTGCCTGTCCCCATCATTATACGCCTGAAGGGCACCAACGAAGAGCAGGGCCGCGAGCTGCTCAAAGACACGGAATTGATTACGGTTCAAGGACTCGACGAAGGCGCCACGCGCGCCGCTGAGATTGGAGGCGCCGCGTGAGCATTCTCGTCAACAAAGACACCAAGGTCATCGTGCAGGGCATCACGGGCCGCGACGGCTCGTTCCACGCCGAGCAGATGATGCAATACGGCACGCAGATTGTGGGCGGCGTCACGCCGGGCAAGGGCGGCCAGGAGCACCTCGGCAAGCCCGTGTTCAATTCGGTCAAGGAAGCGGTCGACAAAACGGGCGCGAATGCCTCGGTGATGTACGTGCCCGCCAAGTTCGCCAAATCCGCCATGCTGGATGTCGTGGGCTCGGGCATCAAGCTCCTTGCCGTTATTACCGAGGGCATCCCCACGCTCGATGTGCTCGAAGCCTACGAAGCCTTGTCCAAAGACGGCGTCTGCATGATCGGGCCGAACTGCCCCGGCATCATTACGCCGGGCGAATGCAAGATCGGCATCATGCCCGCACAGATTCACAAGCCGGGCAAGGTCGGCGTCATCTCGCGCAGCGGCACGCTCACCTACGAGATCGTTCAGGATCTCACCGACGCGGGATACGGGGAAAGCACCTGCATCGGCATCGGCGGCGACCCCATCATCGGCAGCAAATTCATCGATCTCTTGCCGCTCTTCAATGACGACCCGATGACCGAGGCGGTCGTGCTGATCGGTGAAATCGGCGGCGACGACGAAGTCAAGGCGGCTGAGTGGATCAAGGCCAATATGACCAAGCCAGTCGTCGCGTTTATCGCGGGTGTTACCGCGCCACCTGGCCGCCGCATGGGCCACGCCGGGGCCATCGTCGGCGGCGAAGACGACACCGCCGCCAGCAAGAAGAAGAAGCTGGAGTCCATGGGCATCCCCGTCGCGCAGCTCATCAGCGAAGTCACCAAGCTTCTCCCCATTAAGGCGTGACAAGCCGGCAGATCTCAGCTATACTCGCTACCGCAACGATGCATCCTAGGGCTGCGCCTTCAGGCGAAGGCGCGGCTCTTGTTAATTACGCAAGGCGCGATTCCCAATGAACACCCGCGATCACAAGCAGACCAATCTGAAGGACGTGCTCTACGGCGGCATCTTGCCGCGCGTGGAGAAGCCGTCGCGCTATCTGGGCACGGAGCTGAACACGGCACACAAGGACCGCAATGCCGTCGACGTGCGCATGGTGCTCGCCTTCCCCGACATGTACGACCTCGGCCTCGGCAATGTCGGCATTCTCATCATGTACGCGATTCTCAACCGGCTTGATTGGTGCTGGTGCGAGCGCGCCTACGCGTCGGCCAAGGACATGGAAGAAGAACTGCGCGCCCGTCAGTTGCCGCTGTTCGCCAATGAATCGAAAGACGCGCTCTGCCAGTTCGACGGCATCGGCTACACGCTGCAGAGCGAACTCAATTACACCAATATCCTCAACATGATCGACCTCTCTCCGATGCCGCTGCGCTGGCAAGACCGGGGCGATGAG
>CAZLBS010000571.1:0-2666 GCA_964557505.1 uncultured Nitrospiraceae bacterium
CGAACCGGTCGCGCCGTTCCTGTGCGGCGGCCTGCCGATCGCGCGCGATCTCAAGATCGAAGTCGAGGGCTGCTTTCCGTGCTTGAATGAGTTCGCCGCGGACCTCCCGCTTGGCGCGCTCCACCTCGCCCCGGCTGCTGTCCAACGCCCGCTGCGCAACCTGCAATTGCGGGGCCCCTTCGCGGTATTTGTCCTTAAGCTCGGCAAGCCTGTTCTCGGCGGCAGCCATGGCGGTCAGCAATCCGGCCACACGCGGAGCCGCATTTACGCTTGTCTCGATCCCGAGCATGTGCAAGGGCTCTGACGGCTGGTTGCCATGCTCCGCGATGAGCGCTTCGAGTTGGCGCTGCTGCTCCTCGAGCTGTTCCGTCTCGCGCGCGGCCGTGATCAAATCCGACTCCGCCTGCGAAAACTGCTCGCGGTAGGGATCGGTGAAAGAGCCATCGCCGCCTATATCGCCGGGCGGAGCGCTTTCGGCTGCCGCTCGCTGTTGGCGCAGCCGCTCGCGCAGGGTCTTCACTTCTTGCTGTAGGGCATCCCGCTCCGCGCGCAAGTCCTCGAGCCGGGCGCCCCCCAGCCGGGCCTTGCGCTGCCGTATGTCTTCCAAGTAGGTATCGCGCAGGCCTTCAGCAATGGCAAGGGCATCGTGCCGGTGCGGGGCCATCACCGTGATGCTTGCGATGTTGGCATCGAGCCGTGGCTCGACAGCTTCCCGCAAGGCCATTAAGGGGTCGATAGCCTCTTCGAGAAGCGGGAGCGAGGCGACCTCGGGAAGAGACAACGCGCCCGCAAGCGTACTCGGGCCCGAGAAAATGCGGTACTCCGTCTCGATGTCCTCGCGGGAGTTGCCTGTCCGGCTCTGGAGGAGAATGCTGACCTCAGCGGCATATTCCGCCGGCGCCCATGCCCAAACCGCAAGGCATGCCGGCGCCCCCGTAAGCAGCGTTGCCGCGCACACAATGGGCCAGCGCAGCCGCACATAGCGCCCGAGCCGTCTCGCGTTCCACAGTCCCCGTGTGAGGCCCATGCGCGCGGGACCCTGGCCATATCCGCTGGCGCTATCTTGCGTCATCCGCGGCGCTCTATGGGCCCAGATTCAGCGGCAAGCCCGTCGCCAGATTATTGAGGTCGTTCAGCAATTGAAGCGTGTTGCCGCCGGTGTCGCTGTCCAGCGCTTGGTCGATGAACTCCTTCTCAAACCAGGCGTTCAACGCTTGCGTATACAAGCTGAGCACAGGCGAAACGCTGCCCGTGAAACGGCCGACGAATTCTTGCAACCGCTGAAGCGGCTTGCGCGGAACATAGATGACGTCGCCCGGCTGAAGCGGCACATCGACTCCCGTGCGAAAGATTGTGCGGATATTGATCAGCAAGACTTCGCTTGTATGCTCGTCCACATCGCGCATGAGAATGACGTGTTGCAGATTCCCCGACGCTGCCCTTGGACCGCCAGCATACGCCAGCATTTGCAGGAGCGTGGCGTTTTCCGTCAGCGGATACACATTGGGAATCCCGACCTCGCCAATGATGTACACGAGATTCACGCCTTCCGGCACGTACACGATGTCGCCGGGGAAGACCGGAGCCGTGCTCTCATGCGGACCCGGACGGCTCAAATTGCTCAAGTTGTATTCAAAGACGTTGCGGTCGCCCGCCTCTTCGCGAATGACGAAGGCTTTCGCGAGCTGCCCTTGGGGGCTGATCGTTGTCGTCAGGCTGTTCTGATTGTTGCGCCGGGGCCCGCCCGCCGTGTTGATCGCATCCAAAACCGAAAGCTCACGCTGAAAGGGATACTGTGCCGGGCGCTCAACCGCACCCATGACGTAGAACGACTTGCTCAAGGACTCGACAATCCGCAAGGACAACTGCGGATCAATAAAGATCTCCTCGTAGGCAAGCCGAACGCGTTCGGTTGCTTCGCTACGTGTGAGGTCGTTTACGGAAATGTCTTCGATAAGCGGCAAGGATATGTGGCCATCGAACCGAACGGTCACCGAAGGCCGGCTGAGTTCAGGATCGTCATAAGAGTAAAACTCGAGGATGTCGCCCGGCTCGATCCGGTATTCGCCGTACTTCGAGGCGAGGCCGTTGGATGCCTCCTCAGCCTGCACCGGGCCATCAGCGATAGCGCCTGCGTCCGGCGCCTCCAGTTCAGACATGTCCGCCGCCTCCGGAGCCGCTCCTTCTGGCGCGGGGCTCGGGGCGGATGCGGGGGCGGCTTCGGATTCCTCGAAGGATTCCGGCGTCCGGTGCAGCTCGTCGGTCCGCATCACAAGACGCTCGACGATGACATCCGCCACAGGGCCGGGTTCGGTCCGGGTCACCGTTTTCTGGAACACCGGCGAAATCGAATCGGCCCCGCGTCCAGCGCCCGCGCACCCCGCGAGGAGCGCAGCTGCCGCTACGGCAAACACCGCGGCACATGCCGCCTTCATCAAGACTGCCTTGTTGCCCATTACTTCCCCCGTCATGCCAGTTGATCTCCTCCGCTCAGCCCCATGCCCTATTCTTCCCGGACTTTACCAAGGTTGTAGGCATCGATGCGCCGCAGCAACGAACTGTAGCTTATCTGCAGCAGTTGCGCCGCTTTGCGCCGGTTCCAAAGGGTCCGCTGCAGCGCGTCCACGATGAGCCGCTTCTCGGTATCTTCGACCGCCCGGCGGGTC
>CAZLBS010000572.1:0-2666 GCA_964557505.1 uncultured Nitrospiraceae bacterium
GGCGGAAGTGGCGGCGGCGGCGGAGGGGGGGGACCCGCCGTGAAATCCAATATAGTCGACGAAGACGGCTACACCGGCGCGACGCCGCGCGAGTTTCAAGACAACAGCGACGACGGCGGGCTGCACCCTGCGCCGTTCATTGGACTGGCGCTCATGGCAGGCGCAATGGCGGCAGGGTTTCATGCACGGGCGCAACGCAGAAGCATTCCCATGCAACCGGCGGGCTGAGGATGCGAACGCATGCGCGGCTGCGCTACTCGCCGCTCGTGTCCTCCGGCAGTGCAATAGAAATCTGGGTTTCTGCTCCGAGAGGCACCGCGTTGCCTTGGTCATTGGGTACGGGGATAACCTCGCCATCCGCCCCATACCCGCGGATGTCGAGCGTGAATTCGCCACTAGGCGCATTGAAGGGCACGACGACCTCGGTCGTCCACACGCCGTCGTCCGCTTTGGCGTCAGGGCCCGTGCCGTCATCGACCAGGGGAAGCTTCAGCCGCGGGTCTTCCCGCACGATGGCAACCACCTCCGATACGATTTCGGTTTTGTCGCGCAGCTCCACCGTGATCAGCGCGCGATCGCCAGGGCGCAACGCGGGCGGCGAGACCATGGCGTTTTGAAGCGCAGGCACACGATTGCCCGTGTTGCAGCCGGCGCTAAGCAGCAAGAGCCCAGCGGCGAAAGGCAGCATCCAAGCAGTCCAGCGAATAGGCAGCATTGGGTATCCCCAGTCATGAGACGCACAGTTACGAGTCGTCCGGTTAGCCCCGCTTATGAGCGTACTGAACGCCCCCGAGAAGTGTCAACGCGCACACCCGTTGAACGCCGGGTGACGGAGAGGCGTTGACAGCATGGCGGATGTCACACGGCTGCGCGCGGTCATACGCTACGACGGCACGGATTTCGCGGGATGGCAGGTCCAGCCGAATGCCCCCACCGTGCAAGGCGAACTCGAGCGCGCGCTCGGGCAAATCGCTCAAGCGCATGTGCCGGTGACGGGGGCTGGCCGTACCGACGCGGGCGTGCACGCGCTCGCGCAAGTATGCCATTTCGACTGGCCGGCCGCCATGCCGCCTCAACGGCTCCGCCGCGCGGCGTCATCGCTGCTCCAGCCTTCCATTCGCGTGGAATCGATCGAGCCCTGCGCATCCAACTTCCATGCCCGGTACGATGCCACGTCGAAGCGCTATGGCTATACGCTCTGCCTGGCCAATGAACCCGACCCCCTCGCCGCCCGGTATAGCTGGAACGTGCGCCCCGGATTGGATGTGGCAAGCATGCGTGCAAGCGCCCAATGGCTGGTGGGGGCGCACGATTACGCGGGCTACGGCTGCATGCGCGAAGACATGGGCGATACGCACCGGCGGGTTTTCGCGATTGAACTTCGCGACGGACCGCTTATTGGCCCCCGAGGCAGCCATCAGTTTGCCCACCTCGTCTTTCATGGCGACGGCTTCCTATACAAAATGGTGCGCAACATGGTGGGGACGCTTGTCGACATTGCCCGCGGCCATCTTCCTGCGGAGACGCTTCACGAGCGCTTGACGGGCCCCGGCCCGTATGACGGCTACACGGCTCCCGCGCATGGCCTTGCACTGATGGACGTCCAATACGGCGAATCATGAGCCGTGGCGCGCGGCGGCTTGCCCGGTATGCAGCGCTGCGCATGCGTACGTTACACTGTAGGCTTACATGCACGAACGTTCGCGGGGAGATGGTCCATGTTTCGCGGTTCTATTGTCGCGCTGGTCACGCCGTTCAAAAGCGACTACAGCATCGATTTCGATGCCTACGCGCGGCTGATCGACTTTCATTTGGAAAACGGCACGAATGGTATCGTGCCTTGCGGCTGCACAGGCGAGGCGGCAACGCTGACCCACGAAGAGCAAGAGCAGGTCATCGAGTTCGCCATCAAGCGGGTAAATGGCCAGGCCCCGGTCATCGCGGGCACGGGTTCGAACAACACCCCCGAAGCCATCCGGCTGACCAAATTCGCCAAGGATGCGGGAGCGGATGGCGCGCTCGTCATCACACCGTATTACAACAAGCCTACGCACGCGGGCCTGGTCGCACATTACACCAAAGTGGCCGATGAGGCGGACCTCCCCATAGTCATTTACAACGTGCCCGGCCGCACGGGTCGCAACATCGAACCCGAGACCACCGCCGAACTCAGCAAGCACAAGAATATCGTGGCCACCAAAGAGGCCGCCGGCAGCATCGACCAAGTCTCGAGCGTCATCAGCCAATGCGAAATCGTTGTCTTGAGCGGCGATGATTCACTGACGCTTCCCATGCTGGCCGTCGGCGGGCAAGGCGTTATTGGCGTCACCTCGAATGTGCTGCCAAAACAATCCGCGCAACTGGTGCAACTGTGGTTCGATGGCGACACGAATGGCGCGCGCGCGATGCACTATGAATTGCTGCCGCTGTTCAAGGGCCTCTTCATCGAGACCAATCCAATGCCCGTAAAGGCGTTGCTTGCAGCAATGGGCATGATTGAAAACGTCTTGCGCATGCCCCTCACCCCCATGACCTCCGCCAAGTGGAACGAATTGGAGCCTGTCGCCAAGAAGATGGGCCTCATCTAGCCGATGCTGCGGATTTGCATGGCAGGCGCCTGCGGGCGGATGGGCCGCCGCGTGCTTGAATGCACGGCCGCCGCGCAA
>CAZLBS010000573.1:0-2665 GCA_964557505.1 uncultured Nitrospiraceae bacterium
GTTTTCCCGCCTGTTGTTGGCCGTGTGTTGGCCGTGTGTTGGGCCGGCTGCGTGAATCCCCGCGAATACACCGGGCGATCAGCGGTTTTGCACCGTACGCGGGGTGTGTTCGGCGCCTACTTTTGTGCCTCGTGCCGCGGAGATGCCGCGGCTTTGGAACGTACACGAGGTTCACAGGAGGCGCGTGGATTGATGGACGAAAAGCGGACGACGCGGGCGGAGCGGTATGCGATTGACGTAGCGCCACATGAGATGCACCGGTTTGGCGTGCATCAGAGTCCGTGGCATGAAGAGCTTGCCGAGGTGCATGCGAAGCTGGCCTGGGGCGAGGCCAAGCAGCAATTGATGGCGTGGGTCGAGCGGCAAATGGCGTTGCGGCTGACCGCGCGCGAGCGCCATTGCATCGAGATGTATTACTTCGAAAGCATGACCTATCGCGAAGCAGCAGCCAAGACCAACACCAATGCCACATCCGTGCTGCGCGCCGTCCGCCGGGGACTCAAGAAGTTGCGGCAGGCCGCCGCCGAGCATGAGGAAATGCAATTGCTGTACGAGCGGCAGGGGCGGCAACGCCGAACGGGGGGACGCTAGTTCACTTCCTCGACGGCAGCAGGCGGGTCGGGTAGATGGGCGAGGGCGTCGGCGACGTGGATGAGGCGCTGGCAAATTTCGCCGATGCGCTGCGTGACGCTTGGATCGGTAAGGCTGTCGCCGCCGAATGCATCTCCTTCGGCGTAGACGAAGCGTGGAATGATGGTGCAGCGGAAGTCGAGCATCAGGCTGTTGGCAAAGGCCATCACGCTCATGTAGCTGCTCTTGCCCCCCGCGGCGCATAGAAAACCGACGACCTTGCCCGTCCAGGCGCTGCCCGTCAACTCGAGCAGATTCTTGGTCGAGGCGCTCACGTCATAGTTGTAAATGGGCGTCGCGACCAAGATGCCATCGGCCTGCTCGATCTGCCCTCGCAATGCCGCGACGGCTGCATCGCCATAGGCGGCGTCGCCGTCGCACACGGGCAACGGGTGATCTTGCAGATCGACCATGGTGCAGCTCGCGTGTTCATGCGCATCGACCCAATCGCGCGCGGCCTTCGCCAAGACACGGCTCCGGCTCGAAGGATGCAAACTGCAGCTGAGAATGAGGATGTTCATAACCTAGAGGGAACGCTGCTGTTTGATGGCTTCTTCCAGCGCCGGGCGGAGCCGCCCCCGCCGGCGATTAGCCACGCGAAATTGCGTCAAGCCGCGATGAAGGTCTTCCCACTGAGGGTCGCGCAAGGCGCAATCACCGGTGAACGGCGCGAGTTCTGCGGCGGGCATGTTGCGGCTGGTCTCCAGTTGCGCTTCGATGCCGCCCCAAAACTCCTCCTGATTCACAAGGAATCGCTCGGATGCGTTTACCTTTACGTAAGCCATATGGTGGTCTTGCCTATGCTGAGATCTTGGACGCGACGTACCTGATACTCGCTGATGCGCTTAGCATGGCCGATGGCAAAGTAGACATCAAGTAGCGGCAGGCTGTTCCGGCCCATGCGTTCACATGGCATCACGTTGTCAGTACGGAACAGGGCCCTGGCAATTGCGCCGTGCAGGATTTCCAGCAGGCGTCGATCGGCGGGATGCACGCGGGCCTACTCGGCCAAATGATCCTCGGTGAAGACGCGGTCCTTATACGGTCCGCCGCTCACCTGCACGCCGTCAAGCAGGACGCATCGCTCGAAGCGCGCACCGCTGGCGACAACGGCCCGGTTGCCAATCACAGTGTCCACAAGCTCGGCGCCGCCGGAGACCTGCGCGCCTTCTCCGATGAGCGCTGACTGTCCAAGTTTTCGTAGTTCATGTTCGCAGCAGACGAGCAAGTCGTCGACAACGGTAATGTTCATGTCCCAGTTCACGATGGGGGAGACGCGCACCGTGTATTCGTAATCTATCAAGATTTGGATGGAATCGGTCAGTTCATATTCATCGCGCAGGGCCGTGCGCGGGGTGCGGCGAATGGCATCGAAGATCGCCAAGTCGAACAGATACAGTCCGCAGCCTTTCAGACGGTTGGTCACGTGCCGCGGCTTTTCCACTACGCGCCGCACGCTGCCATCCTCCTCGAGCAGCACGGAAAAATTCTTGCGGATGGCCTCCGGATCGGGCTCTTCTTTGACGGCCAACACCGCCGCCGTGCCTTCGGTTTCGAAGGCCGCCAGCATGGGCTCGAGCCCCGCGATCTCGAAATAGATGTCGCCAAGGAACAGCAGAAACGGCCGGTCGAGGTGCGGCTCCAACTGCCCCAGCGCATGCGCAATCCCCAGGCGTTTTTCTTGTTCGACATACGAAACCTTGACGCCGAAGGCGCTGCCGTCGCCAATGGTCTGAGTGATGAGATGACCCAAGTGCCCGATGACGATGGTGACTTCCTCGACACCTACGGCCCGCATGTGCTCGAGCTGATAGGCCAGCAGCGGCTTGTTGCAAATCGGCACGATGGGCTTCGGCATCCGCGCGCCAAATGGACCCATGCGCGACCCATGCCCCGCCGCCAAAATCACCCCCTGATATGCGCCCCGCTTGACGTGCATTGTATGACCATCCCCGAGATAGCTGCGGCTACGAAGCATACGGCTGCTTCACCGGGGGGAGCAAGCGCGCCAACTGCAATCGCCGGCCACTACAGC
>CAZLBS010000574.1:0-2654 GCA_964557505.1 uncultured Nitrospiraceae bacterium
CCGGGAGGTGTTCCTCGCGGCCTATGCGGAAGTCCTCGATACGGCCCGCGCCCTTGGGATCCGGCTCGAACGCGCCGGGCCGCATCCGCATTGGCTCTATGCTCCGCCACAGGCTCCTGCATGGCGGCGGTTCATGGCGCACTTGTTGTTGTTTTGCTTGGCAGTCCGCTATCAGCGGGTGTTGGGAAGCATGGGCCAGCAGCTCGCCCGCGGGCGGCTGTCTGAAATTCGGACGTTAAATGAATACATCGAACAACAGGCACGCGCCGCGGGGGTGCCAGCCCCCATGAATAAGGCCTTGACCGACTGCGTTTTAGAAATCGAAGCGGGGCAACGCGCCATGCGCCCAGGCAACCTAGCGGAAGTTGCCGCCTGGGCCGGACGCAACCTGGCTGCTCCGGGGCCGCGGCCTTCATGCCGCCGACGAAAGGCATCGCCATGACCGACAGCATAACCAAGACCGACGCCGACTGGAAGAAGCAACTGACGCCCGAGCAGTACCGCATTACCCGTCAAAAAGGAACCGAACGGGCCTTTACGGGCGCGTATTGGGATCACAAGGCGGCGGGGCAATACAACTGTGTTTGTTGCGGCCAGCCGCTGTTCGCTTCAGACGCCAAGTACAATTCGCACACTGGCTGGCCCAGCTTCTACGCCCCAATGGACGAGAACGCTGTGGAGGAAGAGCGCGATGCAAGCCTGGGCATGGTGCGCACCGAAGTGCATTGCAGCCGCTGCGGCGCACACTTGGGCCATGTCTTCCCCGACGGCCCAAAGCCGACCGGCCAGCGTTATTGCATCAACTCGGCATCGCTCGACTTTCAGGAAAAGGAATCGTAAACGCTCGTTTAAGAGATGAAAGGGCCGTGTAAGCGGGCGTGAGCGCCAAACGCCCGCCGCGCCGCACCACTGTCCATCCGGCCTCCAAGGCGCTCAGGCCGCAATCAAGCGTTTCTCTCTCCGCTCCGAAGCAGCCGCCTGCAACATCATCAACGAAAGCAGGAACCAGCAGGGAACCTTGCTATCGAGTGGTGACTATGTGACGCAATGGCTGTTGCGCGGCGAGTTGGCCATTCGCTAAACTATTGGCCTGCGCCCAGGTGGTGGAACTGGCAGACACGCTAGACTAAGGATCTAGTCCCGCGAGGGGTGGAGGTTCGAGTCCTCTCCTGGGCACCATTTTATGGCATAAGAGACGTTTACTTAATCCCGCCGCGGGCGAGCCCTCTGCACGACGGGCAAGGGTCATTCAATACTGCTAGCGTGGCATAGCCGCGACTATGCACCAAGGCCGCCAATCTCGTATACTGCCCGCCGCTGGACCGCTGGATGCCCAGCGGCTGGGGCATTGCGAGTGAGGAGGCGCGGCGGCGCCCCTCCTAGGAAAGGAACGGCTGACATGCACCTTCGTCCGATTACCCGGAAGACGCCGCGTATGGCATTCGGCGTCAACGAACTCAGCATCCTCTTCAACCTGGTGATTCAATTCTTTCAGGTGCTGAATACCATCGAGGATTTTTTGGGCGTCGATTTCGTCGACGATTTCATGAAGCAGAACGGCGAAGCCTAACCGCTTCAACCGCCCCTCAGCGGGCCTGCGACATGGGCTTTGGTTGGGGCTGGGGAACGCCGCCCCCGGCGGCCCGGGCGTCGGCCGTTGACTGCGTGCTCAACAATTCAGCCTGTCCCTCGACACACCAGCGGTGCTCCGCATCGCCGGGTGGACCAGCCTTGCGCTGGCACAAATATTCAAGCTGTGGACCCCGCCCATACACCACCACAGTGTCCCCCGCCCGCACAAAGGTTGCGGCTGTCGGCGTGCCGATGTAGCTCCCGGAACGCCGCATGATCCCCAGCACCTGCACGCCTTCTTTGGTCAGTTGCATCTGCACCAGGTTCTTCCCGGCCATCCAGTGCTCTTCGGGCACCTCGACTTCCGTAACGCTAAAGCCATCGGAGAAGTGCAACAGGCTGTGATAATCCTGCACCTCGACCGCGGTAAACCGGTTGAGCGCCCAGCGGGTCGCCGAGCCAATGAGTTGGTCGACGGTCTTGCTGCGGGAAACGGCGTACAGCGCGGCGATACCCAGCGCCAAGAGCGCAACTGCCGAGAAAAAATCCAGCACCGTTTTGCCCTGTTGCTGCGAGACAACGGGCACCATGGACACCACCGCGCCCACGATCCCGACATTGCCCAACAGCATGAGCGACATGACGATGCGCCGCCGCACCGGGTGATTGACAATACTCTCCGCCTCGGTCGTCGTGAAGCCGCAGCCGGTAAACGCGCTGCGCGCCTGAAAGCGCGCAAGATCCTTCGAGAGGCCTGTCCACACCAACGCGGCGCTGGCTACTCGCGTGATCAATAACCCAAGCGTCATCACCAGCAGTACCGAAATGATGGGAACTATTTGCATGGGCAGGCATTTCGCGCGCGGCAAGTCATGCGTCGTCCTCATCCTGGACTGGCCTGGCCGCCCGAACACTGGGCTGCCGCTCGTGCGCCTGCGCATCGGCGCCCGCGAGCTGATTGGGCTGCGCGCCACCGCCTGCGGCAGCTTCCTCGCTGCCGGGCTCCCCTGAGCCGCGCCGGCCACCCGCAAACGCGGCGCTTGGCTGCTCCCCTCCCGGAGCCATCAATTCATCGATCGGCG
>CAZLBS010000575.1:0-2646 GCA_964557505.1 uncultured Nitrospiraceae bacterium
AGTGCCGCAGCATGCTGGCCTCGACCTCGATCCGCTCGCCATTGCGTTCCAGTTCAAGCGTCAATTCTTCGCCGCCGATGTTCTCGAAGTACTCGATGCGGATGGGATAGTCGCGGGCCTTGAGCATCATGCGGGCCGACTTCGTAATGGGGCCGTGGTCGCCGTCGTTGTCGATGACTTCTTCGCCGTCGAGGTATAGCGCGCTGCCGTCGTCGCTCGTGAGATAAATCGTGTATTCGCCAGGTTCATCAATCGCCATGAATCCCTCGTATAGCAGGGCGAATTTGTCGGGGCGCAGCTTGACGGCCTCCGGATCGAGCTCGGTAGCAACGGCTTCAATAACGGGCGTAAGCGCGTCGAAGTCGGGCAGGACGCGCCACTCGCCTTCGTAGTAGGCATAGGTAAGTCCCGTGCCCTCAGGCACCTTCCGGAAGCGGCGCTCTTCGGCGCGGCTGGCGTAACCCTCAAAGAACACGCGCGTCTGGAGCGCGGCGCTGCGGTCGATGGTGAAGGGGCCCGTGTACTCCGGAGAGGCCGGTTCGGGGTCGCTGCCGTCCAGTGTGTACCGCAGCACGAGCGGCGCTGGGGGCGGGATGAGTTCAACCTTGATGCTCTCCGTGAACATTGGGGCAACCGTGCGAATCGCAGGCAGACTCGAGCGGCGCATGCGAATCAGCGACGTATCGCTTAGCACAAGATCCTGCTTGTCGTCGAAGTCGTAGCGCATGGTCCAATCGAGCTGCAGCATGGCCCCATCCGGCGCGGCAGCGGCGGTGAACTCGGCCAGGAAGGCTTCCGATTCGCCGGGGGCCACAACGAACTCGCCCGCCTCGGGCGCGATGCGCGCGTTGTGATCGTGAAAGAAGTCGGCCTCCACCTCGAGCGGCAAGCCGCCACTGTTCGCGATGTTGAAGTAAATGGCGCCGCCCGCCGGATCGACGGGTTTATCCAGCAACACCAGCGGCTCGAAACTGGCCGCGGCCGTGATCGGGCGGATGTAGGCATAATCAGCCGCCGTCGTCACATCATGCGGCAGAATGCCGTCAAGCCTAAGATTCGCGAAGACCGGCCCCTCGTCCGTCATGGTCGCCAGCGTTACCATATCGAACTCGCCGAACTGCGGCCCCCGCAACCGGCTGCCCCCGCCCGTTGTGGCGAGCGTGTAGTAGTTGGCGTTGTTGCGCACGTCCGCCACATAGCGGTGAATGTGGCCCGCAATAACAGTGAAGTCGCGTCCCTCGAGCATCGCTTCCACTTCGTGAAAATTGCTCGCCTCCTCGCCATACATCCACAGCGGGTGATGCATGAACACCAACGTCCAGCGCACATCAGCGTGCTTCTCGAGCGCCTCGCGCACGTACGCCAATTGAAACTCGTTGATGGTCTCGCCGTTTTCGGCATTGCTGTCAAGGGCAATAAAGAGCACGTCTTTGTACACGAAGTAGTAGTGCGCCCGCCCGAACTTCTCATTCCACCGCGTCCGCATCACATCGTTCGAAATGTCGTGGTTGCCTGGCACAAAGAAGAACGGCGCAATCAGCGGCTCGAGCAGCCCTTCGAATTCGTCCCACTCGTAGTTGATTTGGTCCAAGTCGCGGGTGATTCCCTCGATAAAATCTCCCACGCTCATGACGAATTCAGGGCGCAACATGTTGATCTTCGGCACGGCCGACTCGAAGATTCCCGGCCGCATGCCGCCCGTGCGATCCGTGACGATCACAAACTTGAAATCCATCGGGTCGTCGTAGAAATCGAGATGCGTCCACGGATTCTGCGCGTCGATCATGTCCGGCTGAAAGTGCGGCGGCGTTTGAGCATGGAGCGATATCGAAGCGGCAAGCGAAAGAACAGCGATAACAGCGCGCATAGTCGGAGTCCCCTGTGGAAGTGCGTCAGCAGCTTGTGACGATACAAAAGCACACTGACATTAGATTCCTGCAAAAGAAAGGCCCGGCTAGGCCAAAAAGGCAAGCCGGGCCTACGCTGCAAGCGCGGAAAGGCGAGCGGCTAGAAGAGTTCGCTCAGCAGCACGCCGGTCGAGTTAGCGGGATACTCGCTGGGCCAACGCAGAAAATCGACATGGCCATCCAAATACAGCACATTGCCGCCGCCCGGCACATGGTTGAACGTGGTGGCATTGCCGCCGACGGCGATCTCATCCCACATCGCGGGAATGGTGCTGGCCGCCTGAGCCGATGCCGCGGGATTATTGATATCCGTGATCAGAAAACGCTCGATCCCCATCTTAAGCCGAGGCACAGGTCCAATGTCCGTCGACTTCAGCCGAATCGACTCCTCGAGATCATTCGCGTCCACCGCAAGGTACAAATCAAAAGCGCCCGTAACCAACGCTGGATTCAAAAATTGCTGGGCAAAGTTCACAACATTCAGCGGGTCGCTCGTATCAAGCGCCGCCGCTTCTTCGATCGTCGGTGGAATGGCCCCCTCTTGAAGCACTGTCTCTTCGCGGAAGGCCCAACCCAAATAATAATAGCTTCCACGCGCAAGGCGGCACGGCAAGACGGCCTTATCCGGGTCATTGTCGACATGAAACCGTTCGAAGGTTTGCACCGAATCCGAATCGGACGGACACGCCAAAATGGCCACATCCGTCAAGTATTCGGGAAAGACCTGATAGCCGTGAAA
>CAZLBS010000576.1:0-2644 GCA_964557505.1 uncultured Nitrospiraceae bacterium
CCCCGCTTCTTCTTGTCGTATAACGATTCCGTCAGTTCCAAATTGCGCTGCGTATTGCCATCGAGCACAACAAAATGATCAGGACTATAACGCCGGGGCAGGCGGATCGCGGGGGCCCCCTCCCGCTGCGTCTCGTGGAGATACTCGAGCACTGCGCCAGCCGCCGCGCAGGCATGCGGCGCGTCATGCAGCGCGATGCCCTTCAGCGTGCTGAGGCCAAACAGGTCGTGGAGCCGGCCCGCCGCGTGCTCAGGGTCGAAACCAAACGGGGGGCGCGGGCGAAACGCCATGCCATCAAACTGACGCTCGAGTCGTTCGAGCAAAGTCTCATGTCCTTCGTCGGCAAGCAGGACCTCGCTCGGCTTCATGCGCGCCAATTCGTCGATGAGCGTGCGCTCGATATCGCCGCTGAATTCTGCCGTCAGGAACTCACCCGTGCTGGCATCGAGAAAGGCAAGCCCCGCGCGGTCATCCCCAAGCGACACGGCCGCGAGATAGTTGTTCGCGCCCGCCTCGAGCAGGTCGGGCTCGATGACCGTGCCCGGCGTCACCGTCCGCACGAGCGCCCGCTTGACGACGCCTTTGGCCTCTTTCGGATCTTCAATTTGATCGCACAGCGCAACCGTACGGCCATGTGCGATGGCCTTGGCGATGTAGGATTCCACGGTGCGAAACGGCACCCCGGCCATAGGGATGCGCCCGGCCCCGCCGTTCGATGCCGCATCCTTGTCGCGCGAGGTCAGCGTCAGATTCAAGAGTTCCGCGGCTTCGAGCGCGTCCTCGAAAAACAGCTCGAAGAAATCCCCCATGCGGAAGAACAGCAGCGCATCTCCCGCCTCCGCCTTTGCGGCAATGTACTGCCGCAGCATCGGCGTCAGCTCCCGCTCCGACACCTCCGACAACTTGCGCCACTTCGAAGTCATAGCCGCAGAGTATAGCAAGCACGGCGAACGGAAACATTGAACTCCAGCGTCTCTCAAACAACGGCCAACGCGGTTTCGCCATTCTTGATTGCATGATCGGCAATGGTTAATCTTAGGGCATGGAGAGCGTCCATTGAAGAAGCAACTGACTTGCATCGAGTTGTGCGCAGGCGCCGGGGGGCAGTCTCTTGGCCTAGAACAGGCTGGATTCGCGCACACGGCCTTAGTAGAAATAGACAAGCACTGCTGCGCCACCCTTCGCTACAACCGGCCCCATTGGCGCGTGATTGAAGGCGATATGCGGGAGTTGGCCGGAGCAGGCGCCTTGCTGGGCGCCCCCGATCTTCTTGCCGCCGGATTGCCCTGTCCGCCATTCTCCGTCGCTGGCAAGCAGCTAGGGCCTCGAGATGAGCGCGACCTATTCCCCGCCGCTTTGGAACTTGTAGAAGAGCTTCAGCCGCAGGCGGTTATGATCGAAAATGTAAAGGGCATTCTCGAACCAGCCTTTCACCAGTACCGCGCGCAAATAAATGGCAGGCTGGGCGAAAGCGGCTACGGCGTGACGTGGCGGCTGCTTGAAGCGTGCGACTATGGCGTGCCTCAGTTGCGTCCGCGCGTCTGCATCGTTGCTTTCCGCAAGGAGTTGTTTCACGATTTCGAGTGGCCTGCCCCCCATCCGGAAAACGCCCCAACGGTGGGAGAAGCCTTGTACGACCTCATGGCTGCAAATGGCTGGAAAGGAGCCCAAGCATGGCGTCGTGGGGCCAACACGATAGCACCTACGCTTGTTGGCGGCTCTACCAAGCACGGTGGCCCAGATTTGGGTCCAACACGTGCGCGCCGGGCTTGGGCCGCCTTGGGCGTCAATGGCTCGACACTGGCGGAAGAAGCACCCGCGCCCGGCTTTGACGGCATGCCCCGCTTGACCGTCCGCATGGCAGCGCGTATCCAAGGGTTCCCGGATGACTGGCACTTTTCGGGCAGGAAGACCAACGCCTACCGGCAAGTCGGCAACGCCTTTCCGCCGCCCGTGGCTTATGCGGTTGCACGACAAGTCAAGCGCGCGCTCGGGAAAGGCACAGTTGCCAAGGTGGCATGACGAAGCTTCCATTCGACTTACACAAAGAGCGGCAACGGTTTCACAAGGCTCTTTCAGATAAGCTGCTCACACTTGACGCTGCCGGGGTCCCTTCCAATGCGGATAAAGACAACAAAGCGAGCGTTCGCATCGCCTCAAACCTTGCGCTGCAGATCGGAGCCAACGCGCGCCAGTCCCGAACGGCAGCGCAGACCGCGGGCAATGCGTTCGAAGAAATCTGCGCCGCCTATTTGGCGCGCACCTTCGGCAAGATGGACGCGTTCCGCTCTGGCCTTTGGACAATTGAGGTCGTTAAATCCCGGCGGGGAAATGCCATCGAAAGATTCTATCAGTATGAGCATCTTGCCGCGCTACGAGAAGCCGCTCAAGAACATCCCGATTTCGCCGCCGCTTTGGGCCATGAGTATTTGGTGTCTCCAGACATCGTCATTTACAGAACCCCAGAACACATCGAGATTGCGAGCCATCACAGTCAAGCCACCTATACGCCTCTGGCGGCCGCAAATAATGATAAACCCCTTATTCATGCCAGCATCTCATGCAAGTGGACGATGCGGAGCGACAGGGCGCAGAATTCTCGCACTGAGGCGTTAAACCTTATTCGTAACCGGCGGGGTGCGGC
>CAZLBS010000577.1:0-2642 GCA_964557505.1 uncultured Nitrospiraceae bacterium
GGGACGTGGAAGGTGCTGGTGCAGGGCCATTCGGTTCCAGAAGGGCCGCAATCCTTCGCCCTCGTCACAACGCCTTCGCTCGAAACCTGCACGGGCGATGGGCGCATTTCCCTTGGGCGTGCCGTTTATCCCTGCTTCGGCGAGGCCACGGTCACGGTGAACGATTGCAGTTTCGACGATGACCCAAGCGCGCTTGATGCGCTTGACGTCCAGGTGTTTTACGGAAGCAACTTGCTGGGCGTGCCCGTGCGGCTCACGGAAACGGGGCCGTCGAGCGGGCAGTTCAGCGGCGACGTGCCGCTTGCAGAGGGTCCGTTCCGCGTGGTGGACGGAGCCAGCATTACGGCCCGGTACTTTGACCGCGAAGCGGGGGTGTATCGAGAGGCCTCCGCGGCCATCGACTGCATGGCGCCGCGCGTGAGCGGGGTGAGCCTCGAGCCTCGCGCCATCGACGCGCAGCTTCAATGCGCCACCAACGAGCCAGCACGCCTGAGGGTGTTCGTCGCGGAATCTTGCAACGGCATCAGCCGGGTCTTCGAAACTTACAGCTTCGAGACCGGACATGTGGTCGAGCTTACAGGGCTTGACCCCGAGACGGACTATTTCATCCGCATTGAAGCGGCCGGCCTCGCGGGCAACACCGCCATCGAGGACAACGGCGGGCAGTGCTTTACGCTGCGCACCCTTCCGCGGGGCGAGTATTACACCGAACTCATGGAACAAGAGGCCGTCGATATCGCCTATAGCACCATCATCTTCACGCCCGAGGAAGGAGAGACGGCGTACAACGTGCGCTTTGCACGCAATGCATTTGTGCTCCCCACCGACCCAACATTGGGAGAGACGCTCGCGATCGGCGACGACGATTCAGTGGAATGGCAGCTGTCGGGCAATGTCAGGCCGCGGCTGTATGGCGCCGCTTATGACACTGTGCACATTGCCAGCAATGGCTACATCAATCTCGCCGAGCCCGATCCCAATCAGGTTCCGGTGTTTCGCAATCACTTCGAGACAGCTCAATTCAGCGGTCTCTATCTCGATATCGATCCGTCGGCAGCTACGGGAAGCGGCACGGTGCGCGCGTACGAAGCCGCCGATCACCTCGCCGTGACCTTCCTCGATGTGCAACGTTGGGACCGCCCCGACGAGCTGGCCACATTCCAGATGCGCATGTACAACAACGGCCGTCTCGAAGTGACCTGGACGCAGGTGACCATGCAAACAGCGCTCGTGGGTCTTTCGCAGGGCGGCGGCGTGCCGGTCGATTTTCTTCCTGCCGACCTCAGCAGCTTCGGGCTCGACGGCCCCTATGTGCACCGGGTCGCAGACCAGCAAGTCATGGAGACCGAGCCGCTCGCGTTGACGCTCGGCGCTGATGCGCCCGGCGAGGCGCCATCGCTCCGGATCGAGAATCTGCCGGACGGCGCCGCCTTTGTGGATCGCGGCGATGGTACAGGACGATTTACCTGGCGGCCTACCCGGCGCGATGCGGGCAGTTATCAAGACATCCGCATCATCGCGGAGAGCGGCGGCATGACGGACGCCACGGCGTTCGACATCGCCGTAACAGACGCGCCCAACGCCCCGCCGGAAGTTACGGACGTTGTGCTGAGCCCAGCGGAGCCGCTTCCCAAGGACGCCATTACTGTTTCGTACCGCTATTCCGATGCCGATGGCAACCCCGAACAGGGGACCGTCATTCGCTGGGAACGGCAGCGGGCGGGGGCAGGCTTCTGGCAGGTGGAGAATGCCTACACCGGTGAAACGACGCTGCCCGGTGCGGCCACTCAGGCAGGAGAACGCTGGCGCGCGAGCGTGACGCCGAGCGACGGGCAATTGCAGGGGAGCATGGCTGCTTCCGAAGCCGTGCTGGTGCGCGAAGCGCGCGACACGACCGGTGATGGCCTCGTGCGCGCCGAAGACGTGCAACTGGTAATCAACGCGGCCCTGGGCATCAATGAGTCCCCCCAGGCCGACCTCAACGAAGATGGGCGCTATGACGCGCGAGATGTGCAGCTAGTCATCAATGCGGTACTTGGATTGCCGGACTAGCCCGGCACCGCAGCATCAGGCGTGGGTTTGCTCATTGAGCAAATGGCTCGCATCATCGGGCGCATCGCAATCGAGCAACGCCTTTCGAAAGCCATCGTCCTTCAGCGACCGCATCACCTGCGCCAGCAATCCCAGGTATTCTTTTTGCGCGCCCGCGGGCATGGCAAACAATACGATGAGATTCACGGGCTCATTGTCGAGCGTGTCGAAGTCGATGCCATGGCGTGCTAGACCCACGCCCACCACCGGCCGCTGGATCACGTCTAAGCGCACGTGCGGAATGGCAATGCCCTGGCCGATGCCGGTACTCATCACGTCTTCACGTTCATGGACGGCCCGCCGGAATGATTCGGCGTCCCGCACGGCGCCCGTCGAAAGAATGGCGTCTACGAGCGCATCCAAGGCGACGCGCTTGGAGTCGTCTTGTTGAAACACGCGCACGCACTGGGGTGGAATTTCGATGCCAAAGGCAGACATTACACAATCATCCAGACCGCATCGCGCGATCGGTTATGGCTCCACTGCAACCGCCATATGGTAGACGCCCATGCCGCCCGGGATAAAGGCGGCCCCGTACCGCTTGAACCCGC
>CAZLBS010000578.1:0-2619 GCA_964557505.1 uncultured Nitrospiraceae bacterium
GCCGCTACTCGGTTATCGACGGCGGCGGTGGTCCAAGTGGTCCAGCCGCGCTTCGAGCCCCCGGCCACGATGAAGTCGCGCACCAGGTGCTGGCCGCCTTGCTCGCTGATCAAAAATTCTTGCACGAGGTCCATGGCGCGCACGGCGCTCTTGGTCATGGGCAGCCGCAAGGGCCATTCTTCGTCGCCGGTCTTCATGTATTGGTCCCATGTCCAGGCGATCAGGCTGTCTTCGGAGCCGCGCTTGCCGTCGAAGAATTCCAGCGGCTGATTCGGCACTTGATAGACAACGGCAGCAATGGCATTGGTGGCGCGGGAGATGCTTCGAAGCGACCGGGTGAGTCCGGGAGGGGCATCGTCATCGTTGCTGCGGCCGAAGCAGGAAAGCGGTTTCGTGTTCGACCTCATCGGGCACTGCCACGGCGACGTGATGTTCCCATACGGTGCGGTCAATCTCATCGGCACTGCGCCAGGTCTGCGATTTCATGTGGAATATGTAGCCGCTTACGCCGGAGTAGTCCGCCGTATCGATGAGTTCGTAGGAGAAGGTGTCGTCCGGCCGGGCGACATACTCGTCGAGCGCGGTAGGGTTGGCTACTTTGCGCGAGGTGTCGAGCGTCTCGATATAGGCCTGTGCGTCCTCAGCAGACAGCGCGGCGGCAGCCGAGGCCATCGCGCACGTGACTGCCAGCATCATGAGTTTGCCGGTCCATGTCCGGCGAGAGGCTGCATTCGAAGGCATGTTGAAGTGCTCCTTGACGGTATTTGACCAAAGGGCCAAGCGGCCCCATACTTGCGGACGATAGCATCGGATAAGCAATGCGCGGCTGCGTGTCCCTGCGGGCCCGCTTGCCCCCGGCGCAACCCGCCTTTCCGATTGCAGAATCCCCGAAGGAGACGCTTTTCCGCCCGTGAAGACTGAATTGCTTATTGGACTTGCGGCCATCATTGGCCTTGGAGTCTGCGCCCAATGGCTGGCGTGGCGGTTGCGCATTCCAGGGATTCTCATGTTGCTGACGGTGGGCTTTCTCGTCGGGCCGGTCTCGGGCTTGCTGAGCCCGGATGAGATCCTGGGCGATGTCCTGACGCCCATCATTTCGCTCTCCGTCGCCATCATTCTTTTTGAAGGCGGGCTCACCTTGCGGCTTCGCGAGCTACGTGCTTCACGAGGTCCGGTGATCAGTCTGGTCACGCTCGGCATCCTCATCACGTGGGGACTGGGCACGCTGGCCGCCCGGTACATCCTCGGCATCTCATGGCCCCTCTCGACGCTGATGGCGGCGCTGCTGGTCGTTTCGGGTCCTACGGTCGTCGCACCGCTTTTGCGCTTCATTCGGCCCAAGGGGCGCGCGGCCGCTATCCTGAAATGGGAAGGCATCGTGAATGACCCCATCGGCGTCGTGTTGGCCGTGCTCGTGTTCGAGGCAATCGTTGCAGGCGGGTTGGAAGCGGCTCCCGGCGTCTTCGGCCCCGGTGTCTTGCGGACTGCCCTGATAGGGTTTGGCATTGGCGTACCCGTCGCCCTGTTCCTTAGGACTGCGCTGCAGCGCTATTGGATTCCGGACAATCTACAAACGGCGGTCGTTCTGATGGCTGTCATCGTAAGCTACACGCTGAGCGACTACCTGCAATTCGAATCGGGCTTGCTTACGGTGACCGTTATTGGGGTCATGCTTTCGAACCAGAATGCGGCGACGATTCGGCATTTGATCGAATTCAAAGAAAATCTCAGCATGCTGTTGTTATCGGGCTTGTTCATCATTCTGGCCGCGCGGCTTGATGTGGAACAACTGACGGCGATTGGCTGGCGAGAAGTGCTGTTCGTGGCCGTTCTCATCCTGTTGATCCGGCCTATTACCGCCTTCGCGTGCACCGTTGGAGCCGGCTTGAATTGGCGCGAACGCCTGTTTATCGGGTGGATGGCGCCGCGAGGCATTGTTGCCGCGGCCGTGGCATCGCTGTTCGCCATCCGGCTGGAAGCCGCCAATGTCGAAGAAGCGCACCAGATGGTGCCCGTGGTGTTTCTGGTCATTGTGATGACGGTAACCGTCTATGGATTGACGGCGAAACCGCTGGCCAATTTGCTGGGCCTGGCGGAGCCGAATCCTCAAGGGTCGCTGATCTTAGGCACCAGTCCGGTGGCGCGAACGGTCGCCGGGGCGCTGAAAGACGCGGGCTACAAGGTGACGCTCATCGACAGCAACTGGTGGCAGGTGAGCGAGACACGGCAACTCGGGTTTGATTGCGTCCACGCGGACATCTTCTCTGACCCAGACGAATGGAACGTGGACCTTGGGTCGATGGGGCGCTTTCTCGCGTTGACGCCAAACGACCAGGTCAATGCGCTGGCGGCTTTGCATTGCATTGAGCACTTCAGCCGGGAAGGCTGCTACCAATTGTCGACGCATCCGGCGCCCGAGCATCCGGCGAAGACGGCAGATGAAATGCCGAAGCACTTGCGCGGGCGTCAGCTGTTCGCGTCGGCGTTGACATATGACCGGCTTGCCGAGATGCTGAGGGCCGGGGCAGTCGTGCATCACACGCCGCTTAGCGAAGCGTTTCCGTTCAAGAAGTACCGCGACACCTACGGCGACCGTGCTACGCCTCTTTTCATTCGGCG
>CAZLBS010000579.1:0-2610 GCA_964557505.1 uncultured Nitrospiraceae bacterium
GGCCGCGCAGCGAGTCCGAATACTCCGGGCATAGCATTCGGTCGAGGGAGCCGATAATTGCTGCGCGGCCCGAGGAACATGAACAGCGTTGCCGCTGTAAGAGGGCTCGTTAGGACCGCTATTGTTTAACTGTCCCGCCCGGCTTGCGCCGAACTTAAATTGGTTAAAGCAGCTTGTATGCCACAAGCTTGAATGCTGTATGTAAGCGAAAGCCTGGCAAAGACTTACATCCTAATCGCCACACTATAAACCCCTCAGAATCGTGCTCGAATCCTACATAGGCGTAGTCTCTGAAGAGCGGCATCCTTCGAACTGGTATGGCCATCCATACGGCAGCCTGGGTTCGTTCGAGAAATTCACGCCATCCGTGCTTTGAGGAAGTCTGCGACGCCGTGCAGCGCCTTGTTGGCGTCGGGGAGAAAGGGCGTGAAGTAGTGCCAGACGTGCGGCAGACCTTCGCCAATGTAGCATGTGCTGTCGACCCCTGCGGCCAAGGCCTTTTCATGCACGCGGACCGCATCGTCGAAGAGCACTTCTTCCGTTCCAACATGAATCAGAATCGGTGGAAAACCTTTGAATTCTCCATACAGGGGAGATGCTAGGGGATCTTGCGGCGGCGTTCCGTTGCGATACCACTGAGAAAAGCGCCGGATATCGCCCGGGCGGATGAGCGGGTCACGGGCCTCACGCTCGTGGAAGCTTGTCCCTGTCGCGGCCAGGTCGGTCCATGGGCTCAAGGCGGCACATGCGGCGGGCATAGGCGCGCCTTCATTGCGGAGGACCGCCAACAGCGAGAGCGCCATTCCGCCGCCCGCGCTGTCGCCTGCTACCGTAATGTCCGAAGGATCTAAACCAGCATCAAGCATAGCGCGGTACACGGCACGCGCATCGTCCAAGCCAGCGGGAAAGGGATGCTCCGGGGCGAGCCGGTAATCCACCGACCACACCGGACACCGCGCCCATTTGGCGAGCCGGGTCGTCACGTGCCGGTGCGATGCCGGACTGCCAAAGCAATAGCCGCCGCCATGCAGATACATCATGGCATGGCCGGCATCCACCTCGTGGGGTTGCTGCAGTTCCACGGGCACGTCGCCGTATTGCCGGGCAAGACAGTCCACGCCGCGCAACGGCCGGAAAACGCGCGCCATGCCCTCGATGTATGCCCGGACATCAGCGAGCGGCGCGCCCTCCGGAAGGCGCGCCGCCCGCATGTTGTCGAACACGATTTGCCGTGGCAGCCGCGGCATGGCCGCTAGCAGCTTTCGCTACGAATACGCCGGCTCATTGCCAGCCTTCCACTTGATGTTGCAGCCCAGGCTCGGCTTTTGGTCTTCCGGCGGCTTGACCCCTGCGACAACCGCATCGAGCGCCGCACGCAAATCTTTGCCCGTAACCGGCTCATCATTCTTGGGCCGGGCGCCGTCGAGTTGGCCGCGGTACGCCAATACCATGTCCGCGTCGAATAAAAAGAAATCAGGCGTGCATGCCGCGTGATACGCCTGCGCCACCGATTGGTCTTCATCGTAAAGATACGGAAAGGTATAGCCTGCGGCATCCACTTCTTCCGCCATCTTCTCTGGACTGTCGTCGGGGTAGGCCACGGCATCATTGCTCGAAATGGCCGCGATGCCGATGCCCTTGGCCTGATACTCCTTGCCCAGACGCGCCAATTCCTCGCGCACGTGCTTCACGTAGGGGCAGTGATTGCAGATGAACATTATCAAAACGCCGCGCTCGCCCTTCACGTCGTCCAGCGAAACCGAGCCGCCCTTGCAGTTCGGCAACTCAAACGTTGGGGCCGGTGTTCCCAGCGGCAGCATCGTCGATGCAGTACGTGCCATAACCAATCCTCTCCCGAGTTCCATCATCAAGTGAGTCCACAACCCCAAGAACCATAACGAAGCCATCGCAACCCTGCAACGAACCGGATATCTGAATCGCGCCTTGCGGCATGAATGCCGTATCGTTTGAGCGCTATGCGCACGGGGGCTTCGCGCATTTTTCACAGCTTGAGGGGGAACCTTTGTGTTTGCGTGGTGTTTGAGTAAGGGAGCGCAGGGCTGACGAGGCCGCGGCATATGACCGAACCGACAGATTGGCAACTCGTGGCCGCCGCGCGCGAGGGCGACCTGGCCGCCTTCGAACGGCTGGTGCGCCGCTATCAGCAGCCTGTGGTGGGCTTTTGCTACCGCATGACGCGCTCGTATGAAGATGCGGAAGACCTCGCGCAAGAGACCTTCCTGCGGGTGCACCGGCACCTCGGCAGACTGCAGGAACAGGCGAAGTTTTCGACGGTGCTGTTCGGCATTGCGCGAAACCTTACGTTGAATCACCTGCGGGACGCGGCCCGGCGCGGGCGCGGCAAGACGGATTCGCTCACCAGCGAAGCGCGCTTGGAACGGCCTTTGCCCGATGGCGCCCCGGGGCCGGACGGCGAGGCGAGGCTTCGCGAAATGGAACGTTTCGTCGAGCAGGGCATCGCGCGTCTGTCCGATGAGCACCGCGAAATCGTCGTCCTGCGCGACATCCGCGGACTGGATTACGACAGCATCGCCGAGATTCTCGGCTGCAAGAAGGGCACGGTGAAGAGCCGGCTGGCACGCGCGCGGG
>CAZLBS010000580.1:0-2610 GCA_964557505.1 uncultured Nitrospiraceae bacterium
GCGGCCCCTGTGTCGGCGGGAAGCGCGGCGCGTGAAAACCGGTTCGACCGGGGGCTTCGCTCCCTAGCGTTGTTGTCGGCGGAGACCTATGCACTCAATAGCGGCTCGATGAACATTGCCGAATACACTCCGGGGGCCGCACTCGACTTTGGGCTCATGGGCAATGCCGAGGCGTATCAATTGGCGGGGTGGTGCCTCCCCGAGCCCGATGGCGCTTGGAGCATCGGCGAAACGCCCGCCTTGGCCCTGCGCATCCGTGATTGGGATGGCACGCATGCCTTGCGCCTCGAATGGAACGGGCGTGCCAATGTGAGTCCGCTGGCCCCGCGGTTGCACGTCGGGGTGGAAGTGAATGGCCGGGAGATCGGCGCCTGGGAATTTCGCGAGCCCGTAGAAACCTCGCGCACGGCGGAGATTCCACCGGAGTATAGAAACGGCGAAGTGATCTTGGTCACCTTTCGGGTGCATGATCCGAAATCGGCCATCGAGCTTGGATATGGCATCGACGACCGTCCGCTTGGCCTTTATGCGCAGACGATGCGGCTGAGCCACGTAGACGCCGCTGCCGCACGCGATGGCGAAGAGAGCGGGAAGGCAGCCCTGCGATGAATGGCAACCCGGCGCCAATCGGCGGGCAGATGGTCGATGCGTATTCACGCGAAGTCAACGCGCAGCACAGTGCCGCGCTGGAATGGGCCCTGCGCGAAGCGCGCCAGGAAGCCGCGGAAATCGAGGTGAAGTACCGCCGGCAATTGGCCACGGCCGGACACCGCGCGCGCGCGTTGCACGACTGGGAACTGAAGACCACAGTGCTCGCGCTTATCGCGCGGCGCGAAATTGCGGCCTTGCATCTCATGGAAGTCATGCAGATGGTCGATGCGTATTCACGCGAAGTCAACGCGCTCCTCGGCTCGATCCAATACCGGCTGGGGGACCGTGCCTACCGGCTAGTCGAGGGCAGACTCATCGCGCCACGGGTTTCTGCCGGGCGTCCCGCAGAAGTCCGCAAAGTGATGGGCAGCTATGCGCGCTGGCGGGCAGGCTTTATTGAGCGCCGCAAGCGCAATGTGCCCGAGGGGTTCGTCAAGCGTGTCGACACGTACATTGCCCTGCCTCCAAGCATGCGCAGCAAGGCGGAAATGCAGGCCTTGATGGGGGCACTGCAGCGCGAGCACAAAGACTTTCACCGCGACCTCGCGTTTCTCCGCAAGGTGTTCGACGATCTCAACGCGCACATGACGGCCGTGCGGAAGTCGGGCCGTTTCAAGCTTGGGCGGCTCATCATGGCCCAGGCGGCGAAGGTGCGCGCGTTGCCCGATTCCGCCGGTTACCTCCACCGCATGGATGGCGTGATGGCCCAATGGCAGCGGTGGAAAAAGACCTACGACAAGCATCAAGTATGGGATAAGTTGGTTTTGCCGGACCCGCCGCCATTCGACGGCAACATCTAGCGGCAACGGGCCGCATCTTCAATAGGGCAGCGCGTCTTCTCGAACGACCTCGTGGTGGAGCGTTGGATAGCCAGCCGCCGGCATGCCCGCATCTATGCGCAACGTATTGTCCTTCGTCAAGCGTCCTCCGTAGATCCGCCGGACGCCTGTGCGATAGTTGCCGGGCGAATCCGCAAGCGGCGACACGCATTGAAAGAAGTTGATGTGCAGGGCATGCGCATCTGCCGAAAGGCTCAGGAACGAATGGGGCCTTCCGCTGTCCCATACGAGCCCTGGATGAGGCGCGTTCGCTGCCTCGATAATGCTGTCATGCAAGGGCGATGAGATGACCTCTGTCAGGTCACACGCATTCTCGCGGTAATGACGCACGATGCGGGAGCGGTGAATGTCGCCCCCTACCAACACCACGCCTTCAATATCATTTGCCGCAAGCCACGTGAATACGGCTTCGCGTTCATGCGCATACGCGCCCCAGTGATCGGGCTTGTTGGGCCGCGTCGCTTCATTCCAGATCATGCCGGAGACCAGCAGCTTATACGGCGCCTCGGATTTCAACAGGCCCGCCTTCAGCCACTCCCACTGTTGCGTGCCAAGCAGGGCCGGTTTGTCAGGGTCTGCAAAAGAGGGTTCCGTCTTTGCAAACCAACGCGTGTCCAATAACCACACATCGAAGGGCCACCACTGAAAGTGCGTGTAGACGCCGCGCCCGTCTTCCCCATAGCTGCCGTTTGCCCGGTACTCTGTGAATGCCTGACGGCTATGTTCTTTGCCGGGCAGCCTTCCCGATGTGTCGTTGCGGCCGAAGTCATGATCATCCCATGTGCTGTAGACCGGCATGCTTTGTGCGATTCCCCCGAAGAAGTCGACGGACGCGAATTCCCGGTAGCGCTCTCGCTGGATAGCCAAGCTCGTGTCGTCGATGTAGGGCGTGTCGCCGAGCAATACCAGCACGGGCGCGGCGGGCGCTGGCGGATACACGGCCGTCCGCTCTGCCGGGCGCGCTGAACGATAGATGTTTGCGCCGGCCCTAATGGCGAGGTCGCCCCAGGCGCGCCGCGTCGCCGGTTCTTCATCTGCACACGAGACGAAGAGCAATTCCGCCTTGGTCTCAGAAAGCGGAGTGCCTGGCGCATATGGCGTACGGACCCAGGCGGTGCGT
>CAZLBS010000581.1:0-2609 GCA_964557505.1 uncultured Nitrospiraceae bacterium
GCGTCTGTTGGGCGGGGTTGCCATCGCGGCCGTCTTCCTCGTGCAATGGGCCCTTGCCAAGCGCAGAGTGCGCCGCAGAAGAGAGCGTCCCGCGCCACATACCGAGCGCGCCTTTCTCAAAGACCGTGCCATCAAGCTCAAGACGAACATTGCCCTGCGCGATGCGAGTGTCAATTACAAAGGGCCTCGGATCCCTGAACTCTACGAGAATGCACCTCTGCCCTTCCTGCGAAATGACTAGAAGGCGCCCTATGACGAGATGGTTTCAGATGGCAGCTATGCTCATGCCCCATCGCACCTCCCAGAGGAATAGCCGGAGCCGGAGATCGCGAAGCGGCTCTTCGTAGTCGTGCTAACCCATCCCCTTCGAACGGTATCGGTTGGGGTGAGAGCTAGCACGAATCGCAGACTGCACGCCAACCATCACGGTATTTAGCAAGGCTCTAGGGTGTTTCGGTGAGAGATGCCGCCCCAATTCGGAGCGCCATGCGTGCGTGGCCGCCCGGGGCGAGAAGGAAGCGCTCCGAGCGCAGACGCACGCGCAGGGCGTTGAGGTTTCGGGCGTACCGAATGATAGGCGCATCGAACTGGCCCGGGGAGCAGCTGATGCGCAACGGCGACGCAGCGGGCCGAAGCAAGAGGTCAAGCGCCTCCCCGGGGCGCGCCTGGGCCTGGTAGCCTGGCGGGTCCAAAGCAAGCGGCTGGCTATCTCCCCACACCCGAGGCGCCTCGCGCGGCTCCCGAGGTCCGCCGCAATCCAACTCGATGTCGAGGGCGAGCCGGTGATGATGCGCATCGTTGCCGGCATTGGCCATTTCGATCTCTGTATCAAGATGCTCCCCTTCGAGGCGCAGCGTCCACATGACGTGGAAGTCATCCTCGGCTTCCTTGATCAGACGCGCGGCGTGGGGGCTTATTCGCTCGAAGGTGAACGGTGCTCGCAGCCCTTCCATCCGCGTGATGCCCTCGAGCTTGGCGGAGCCATGAGCTAGATTGAGCGAGGACGAGCCGAGGGCGGACAGGTAATCATGGCCCGTGGGCTTGTGCAGGAGTTCGACCACGCTGCCGCCCAGGGCAGGCGCCAGGCTGAGCCGCCAGGTGTCGTTTTCGATGCGCTCGACGGGAACACCGTTTCGATTGCGCGCGAGGTCCTCGAGCCAATTCTCCAGCGGCTCGAATTCGGCATTGCGGGTCATGCCGAAGCGCTCGCATAAGGCCGTGTACTCCTCGAGCCAAGCGTCGAATTCAGACGGCGTGACGAGCCGCAAGCGCTCCCCCTCGATGACCAATGCGCGTTCCGTAACGAGCCGAAGCTTGAGCGCGGATATGAGCAATTTGTCGACGCGCTCGGAAAGTGCGGGGTCGTCTCGCACGGAATCCCGCGCGGCGGCGAGATGCTGGTGATAAGCCTCGGCATCGCTGCGCGTGTAGCCAGTCTCGATGGGCAGGGAGTAGTAGCTGGGTTCGAGCGCGTGTTCGCGGGGCGCCGCATCGGCAACGGCATAGGCCGCGGCGATGTGCGCCGCCGCCGGGCCATAGTGCAGGCGCATGAACTCATCAGCCAGTGCAGATGCATCGAGATCGGGATTCCACAGCAGATGCGACGCGATGTAGGTCTTCATGGCGCTGAATTCGCCCGCGGGGCAGCGGCCGTTCCCCTGCATGAAGACGCCGCGCACGCCGAGGCCATCGAAGGTCTTGATGTGCCGTCCCATGGCGGCGACGTTGGGATAGGGCAGGTCGACCATGCGAAGGTTGGTGGCGTAGTGCCAGACGTACAACTCCGTGGCAATGCGGGCCCAGGTCCGCAAGTCCTCGAGATAGGCGCGATTGCGGGGCGAAGACGGGGCATCGAGCGGCCACACGCCCGTGGTAAAAAGCCCTGCCGCCTGGATGGTCACGTTGGGGTGCGGCTTGAGCGAGCGCGGCGGCTTGCGGCTCCACCAATAGGCCAGCGTGCCGATGCGCGCGCTGGGGTCAACCTCCGCGATACGCCGCGCGACTTCATTCACCAAGGTCAGGTGCGCGCCCATGGGGCTGTCTTCGCGGCGGTTGATGACCGCGGAACGCCAGCTCCGGTCGTAGTAGGGGTTGTCATTGGGGGAGACTTCAAACACACGCTGCGCGGGATGTTGCTCGATTTGCTCGCGGATGCCCTCGGCAACGAGGTCGGCCACTTCGGGATGTGTCGAGACGAGCTGCGGGCCATTGTAGTCTTGCAGGCGGCGTTCCTTGTCCACCAAGGCAAAGTACTCAGGGTTCGATTCGCCATACTGCTCGACGGGGACGAGGCGGTTGAGCGAATGGCCGATGAGCGGCTGTGGATTGTGGCCGCCCAAGCGTGGCTCCCCCGTGGTGATGTTGTTGCGCAGGCGTGCTGCGAAGGCGGGATCCGCGTTGAGTTCATACCAATACGCCCAACGCCATTCGAATGGCGGCGTGTATGCAAGTGTCCCGGCCGGAAGGATGCGGGATAAGTCCGCAGGCACGTGTGTATGGTCCGGCGTCAGGAAACGCGCCCCAAGGCAGCGTTCAGCGAATTCATAGACGCCGTAGAGCACGCCGCGCGGACGCCCCCCGGCAATGGTGATGCCGGTTTCGCGCACCTC
>CAZLBS010000582.1:0-2168 GCA_964557505.1 uncultured Nitrospiraceae bacterium
GCACCATCGCCAGATTCTCGAGCATGACCCCGCCCATGAGCGCGCCGTGCTGCCGGCCCATCTCCTCGGGACTGCCCTTCAGATGCACCACGGGCAGGGTATGGCCTCCAGCGTGGTGCCGTTCGGCGCGCCCGCCAAAGGCTTCACCAAGGACTTCAACGCGTTCGGCCGTGCGAATGGTATAGGGCATAAAGCTTCCTCCGGTACGCATGAGTATACGCGGCGCTAGCGAGGCTGGCCAAGTATGAAGGAGCTTGTGCCGCCGCCGCAGGCTGTCCCATACTCAAAGCGTTGGGCGATTCCTACGGGGCACGGGGAGGATTTCTGATGCAATGTCCAAGTTGCAGCTTTGCGCCGATGCAGGCCATGCAGTATGAAGGCGTCACGGTCGAAAACTGTCCGCAGTGCGGGGGCTACTGGCTCGACAAAGCAGAGCTGAACATCATCAATACGGTGCGCGAGAAAAAGTTCGACCCGGAAACCTGCCGGGCGATTGCGGACCAAACCGGCGTGCAGGGCGTGAAGCTGGAGAATGTCGATCGGGACCTCGTGTGTCCGAAGTGCGGGGCCACGACAGACCCGGTCAACTTTGGCGGCAACACCGGGATCATTCTGGACCGTTGCACAGGCTGCGGCGGCTTCTGGCTCGACAAAGGCGAACTCGCCAATGTCCAGCAATTGGTCGAGGGTTGGGAGGCGCAACTGCCCGGCGACCTCATGAACTACGGGGGCAAGCTGTCGAGAGTCCGGGATGAAATTCACGCCAATCTGGACGAAGCCGATGACATCAGCCGCCTCCCGCTGGTGGGCGGATTCATCAATATGATGATCGGGGGCGTCCTAAACCTCGGGCGGTAAGGCAGGGCCTCAGGCCGTAGCCCATGACATTGCGCGTCCGCCGGGCTTACACTGGCGGTGCAATGAGCATTACGTCTATAGCCGCAAGCGCCTTACGTGTTAGGAGCGCGCCGTGAACCGGCGGCCCGAGCCTTCACAGGACGATGCCTCGCGCATCGCCGAACTCGAGGAGCAGGTTGCCCGGCTCGAGGCGGAGATGCATGCGCTGCGCGCCCGTGAGCGGCACGAGCCGGAGCCGCTGCCCTCCGCGCCGCCCATGCACGTGGACGCCGGGGCGCCGCCCGAACCGGCTGTTCCGCCGAAAGGATTTGGGCCGTGGCCTTTCGTCTTGGCGGCCTGTGCCATTGGGCTGACCGCCGGCGCTGCCCTTTCAGGGGCCTCGTTCGCAGCGCCGCAGGTGTTGATGCTGCTGGGCGGGCTGAGCGCCATTGCATCGGCCTTTGGCATGGCCGCGGTGAATGTGGGCAACGCAGGCATTATCGGCCGGGCCCTCTTTGGCGCTGGCCTGGGCGGACTGTATTACACGGTCTACGCGGCCGCGTTCGACCCCGCGCTCCGTCTGTTGCCCGAGTCGTGGGTCAGCGTCGCGCTGCTCGCCATCGCGTTTGCGGCGGTATCTTGGACGGGAATTCGCGCGGGCAGCCGCACGGTGTTCGCCATCCTGGGCATCGTCGTGCTCTATACGGGCTTTGACGCCGGCGGGGCGGGCGGTTCGGCCCAGCCGGCGTATGCCGTGGGCCTCGGCGGGGCGGCCTCGCTGGCAGCCCTCGCCGCCGCCTGGACGCGGCAATGGCTTGGCCTCGCCTGGGCGGCGTGGTTCGCAGCCTACGCCTTGTACTTTCTGCAGTTGCAGATGGCTCCGCCGGCCTGGGGCATGACCCCGGCTGTGTACGATCATGTCGCGCTGGGGTATCTGACGCTGGTGTTTACTTGCTTTGCCCTGGCAAGCGTGGCCGAGGCCAAGCACTTCGGCGAGGCACGGCGCTTCCGCATGACCATGGCCGTGCTCAATTCGCTGGTCTATCTGCCCGCCGCGCTGACTCTTGCCGCGGGCATGACGCTCTTGCCAGAGTGGAGCTACCGGCTCGGCATGACGGTCATCGTGGCGCTCATCGCCATTTACGCACAAGCCCCCGGACCGCAGAAGCGCTATCTGTGCCAACTCTTCCTCGCCAAGGCCCTGTTGCTCGCTACCCTCACATTGCAAGCGCTGCTTTCGCGTGAATGGTTTGTGCTCGCGCTGAGCGCCGAAGTGGTCATTCTCACGATTGCCTATTGCGTTACAGGATCCGTACTATATAAACCATTTA
>CAZLBS010000582.1:2178-2607 GCA_964557505.1 uncultured Nitrospiraceae bacterium
CTGGGCTGGCGGCGGCTACGCTCGCGGCGCTCGCCTACCGCTGGAACCACGATGCCGTCATTGGGGGGTATAGCCTCCCTGCCGATTGGCTGGCCATGGCAGGGGCCGCGGCCAGCTTCGTTGCCGCGGCCATTCTCTATGAACATAAGGCGCGGCGGCTGTCTCCACAGGAGCGCCGCATGAGCGGACATTGGTTTCTCGCCGGCTCCTGGCTCGACATGCCCACGGCGAGCGCGAGCATGCTGATGGCCTCCGCGGGCGCCATCGTTATCCTGGCAGTCGCGATGGCCAATCTCGGCGAGCATCTGATGCTGCCGTTCGCGTTGGGCGGCTTGGCAGCGGCATATGCGATTGCCGGGCTCGTTCTATTCACGCCCCAAGTGACCGCCGCCAGCATGCTTCTCGTTGCAGGGGCGCATGTCAGCTTCT
>CAZLBS010000583.1:0-2607 GCA_964557505.1 uncultured Nitrospiraceae bacterium
TTCGTTGTGTGCGCCGTCCGCCGGGTCGTCGTCCATTTCGAGGTGCATAACCAGTGCATCGGAGGGCGCATCCGGCAGCGGAAAGAAGTGCGTCGCGGCGGCCGCAGCGGCGCCGGGGAGCGCACTGAGATTGCCCGCGGCGTCGGCGGCACGGGGCGCGAAGAAGACCGGCATCAAGGAACGAACGTTCGAGGGCACGGCATAACGAAAGCTGCCGTAATGCCCAAAGGCGCGTAAGCCGGTATCGTGCCAATCCCCGCCGCCGCCGAGCTTGGCCCAGAGTTGCACCTCGCGCAAGCCGCTTCCGCTTGGTTGGTCGTACGCGCCGCGGTAGGCAACGGGGACCGCACGCTCGGAAGTTTCTTCGAGTGTGTCCACCACGTGCACGAGCGGCGCTTCATGGTCGCCGCGCAAGCTGCGTGCAAAAACGACGCATGGCGGATGGATGCCGGCGGCGGCATCCAACGTGGAGCGATTGCCTGCATGGTCTTCCGCTCGAATCCAAAAGGCATAGCGCCCCGGACCGTCTTGCGGCGTGTAGGTGAACGCCCCCGATGCCCCGGCCTGCTCGAGCCCCGTATCCTTCCATCCGCCGTGTTCATGTTTGGCCCAGAGCCTCGCCTTCTGAATGCCGGCGCCGCTCGCGTCTTGCGCGCCCGTATAGTGCACCGGGATGGCCCCTTGCAGGACATGCTCTGGCGCAAAGGCCTTGGGACTCTGGGGCAAGACTGCCGTCTCGCGGCGATCGAGCGAGTGCCCTTCGGCTTCCATAGCGGCAACCTCTCCCCGTTCGGCGGAGAGGCATGCAATAGCGGGGCGCTCCTGTGGCGCATAAAGGAGGTTGTCTTCGAGCCCGATGCCCTCGTGCGAAAGCAAGGCCTCGCTTTCAAGCAGCACAAAATGCCCCTGCTCCATCCGTGCCGTGTTGCCCGCAACAACGATGCCGCCGTGGCCTGACGCGCCTTCGATAGCCGGGCCATCATATGCGCGGATAAAGAAGGCCGCGGACGATGGACCCGGAGCCGTGATGCGGTTGCCGCTGATGCGCACGCCTCTGCACGGGCGCCTGTCGTATCCAAAAATCGAGCCCACAGCGACGGCATGGCCGCGGGCGGCCGGAGCCACATTCATGACGTTTCCGCGCACGCTCGCGTCGTTGGCGGCGCCAAGATTCAGCAAGATCTCTCCGCCGCTCAATGTGTTGTTCTCGAAGACCACATGCTCGATGGCCTGCGGCTGGGCGCTGTTCGGCGCAATGTGCACCAGGACTTGGTTGAAGCGGGCGCCATCCGCGAGCCAAGGTCCATTCATGCGCGGGTCCTGCCAGCCGCGGAAGGTGTTGTCTGTGATGGACAGGTGGCGGGAAGGCATGTCGAACCCCTGCTGGCCTCCTCCGATTCGCAACGCCATGCGGGCGAAGGCAGGCCGGCTGAATGTACTCCCCCGAATCGAGAGCCCATCGGCATACGGCGCCTCGAGTACGTGCCCCCGGGCATGGTCGAAGGCGCTATTTCGAATGGCGATCTTTGCCCCGCTGAGCATCGTGTGGCCAGCGCTGAACGGAGTCGTATAAGCGCCTGGGCCGGTATCTGTGACGTGGCAGCCGCTGACATAGAGCCCGCCCCGGCGGTATGCGGCCGGCCCATCTTCAAACCGAAAGGCCGCCAGTACGTTGCGGATATCCAAGTCATGGAAGAGGATTTCGTGGGCATCGCCCGTGCAGGCGAAAAAGGCGGCCCGGGCGCCCGACGCCGGCTCCTCGCCGTCGATGGAGAGCCCACTGAACGTGACATGGGCAGGGCCTTGCCCATGAGCATGGAAGAACGCGCTGGCGCCATCGGCATCTCCAGGGCCCGCGAAGCGAAGCACCGGTTTCGGCCCGTGTCCATAGGCCCCGTACAAGATGCCGTAAATGCCGTCGTTGCCGAAGTTGAAAGGCTGTGAGACCGTAAAGGTCTGCCCGCGCATGAAGAGCAGTTGACTGCCCGGCGCAAACCGCCGCACTTGCTGCAACGCGTGGTCTGCCGTGCGCCAAGCTTCGCCCGGCGCCCGCCCGGTGTGCGCGTCATCGCCTGCTTCCGCATCCACATAATAGTTGCCGCCTTCGCGGGGCATCACGGCGATCTCTTGCGTCGCCGAAACCCTCTGGCCTTCGGCGCCTGTAATGGTCAGCGCCGCCGTGTAGACGCCAGGCTGCTCATAGATATGGAAGGCATTGAAGCCGTCGGCGCCGGGCGAGCCATCCCCAAACTCCCAGCGCCACGATACGATGTTTTCGCGAGGTGCAGACGCCCAGCCCTCGAAAAAGACCGGCAAGGGCGCGTAGTAGCGGGTAAGGGATGCGCCGCCGTAGCGGGCGTCCCGCGCTTTGGCGTAGCCCGGACTCTCGCGAATCGTGATTTCAGCGGACAGCCCCGCGGCGGATCCCGCGGCAAGCACCGTCACGACTACCAAAAACAGCGCGCGCCATCGCCCGCCAGCAGCCGACATCATCGCATCTTGCTCCTAGCCCGCCGCGCGGGTCCATCAAGCCGCACCGGCCACGAGTCCCAGCCTCGACAAGAAAAATCATTCGGGGGGAAATCGCCGCGCCAGCCCGGACAATGC
>CAZLBS010000584.1:0-2601 GCA_964557505.1 uncultured Nitrospiraceae bacterium
CGCCCCCGCCGGCTGATCGAACAGCCGCACCGTGCCCTCGTCAGGCTCGCGGAAGCCCATCAGCACCTTGATGGTGGAAGACTTGCCCGCGCCGTTGGGGCCAATAAAGCCGACCACCTCGCCTTCGCGCACGGTCAGGTTCAGGCCGTCCACCGCCCGCACCTTCTTGCCCCGGTTGCCCTTGTACTCGACGACAAGGTCTTTCACTTCGATGACAGGACGCTTCGTCCCGCCATTCGTGTCCATGCTCATTTCCAAGACTCCCTCGGCGCCGCTCAGCGCCGCGCCGCTAGACACACGAGCGGTGTATCTGCTCTGCATTCAGTTGACTTGATTCGGCTAAGGCGGGCTAAGCGGAGCGGGGCGGCGCACGCGATGCTGGCAAGCCCAGCACGGCGTTGGAAAGGCGTGGGCGTACACAGAGAACAAAACTGCGTTCTTGCGCTACGAACAACGGCCCTGCTTCGCCCGGATGCAGGGCATGGCCCAAGGATTTGGCTTGCAAAAACCTGCACACTTCGCAGGTTTCAGCCGATGGCCAGCCAACCGTACGAGCGTGCAACTGCCACGCGGCTTCAGCATCTTCCGCGAGGGAACATTCAGCGGCATGATTCGCGCATGGATGATCGCCATTCAGGGCAAGCGAAGCATCGGCCGCGCCAAACTGCGATACAACAACAAGAGCCGCCAAGAGCAGCCTTGCTGTGATTCGCCATGATGTGGCTCGCGCCGTTTTCATTGCAGTAAGTAACCTTATCTAACTACATCGTAGAGCGCGCTCACGCGAAAACATAGCAGGAAGCGGGGGACTAGTCAACGCTGAGCACCGTGCTTCCCGCTGTGTAGTGGGGGGTTATGGTGAGTGTTTGGCCCGGCTCCGTCTGCACCTCGAGGACCCCGCCGTAGCGCAACTTGAGCGGGCCGCCCTTGATTGAGCGCACAGCCGCTTCCTGCAATTGTCCGTCATGCCAGGCCATGTCCACCTCGAAGGCGCCGCGGGCGCGCAGGCCCGACACCCTTCCCGCTGGCCAAGCGCTGGGCAGAGCGGGGAGGAACTCGATTTCCCCCGCATGGCTTTGCAGGAGCATTTCGGCGATGCCGGCCGTGCCCCCGAAATTGCCGTCGATTTGGAAGGGCGGGTGCGTGTCGAAGAGGTTCGGCAACGTCGATTTCGCGAGCAGTGCCTGCAGGTTCGCATGCGCCTCGCCGCCATTCTTGAAGCGCGCCCAGAAGTTGACGGCCCATGCCCGGCTCCAGCCCGTGTGGCCGCCGCCGCTGGCCAGCCGCTTCTCGATGGTCTTCTTCGCTGCCTCGAAAAGCGCTTTCTCTTCCGGCGTGATGAGCGCGAAGGGATGCACCCCGATCAGGTGCGACATATGCCGGTGGCCCGGCTCCGCCTCCTCATAGTCTTCAATCCATTCCTGGATCGTGCCGTCCGCGCCGATCTGTATCGGCGGGAGTTTCCCGATGGCACGTTCCAGTTGCGCCCGAAAGGGCTGGTCGATGTCCAGAATCGCGCCCGCTTCCATCACACTTTCAAACACCACCCGCACGATGGTGGTGTGAAAGGCCGAAGCCCAGGTCAAACGCGTTTCGGCCCCCGTGTCCGGATGAATGAAGGCATTCTCCGGGGAGGTCGACGGCGCCACAACGAGCATGCCGTCATGCTCTACGAGATAATCCAGCAGAAACGCCGCTGCGCCCCTGAGAATGGGATAGGCCTTGACCCGCAAGAAGTCTTCGTCGAGAGTGAATTCGTAGTGGCGCCACATCGTGAGCGCCATCCATGCGCCGGAGAGCGGGTCAAGCGCCCCATTGACGAATTGCGAGTGCGCGGTCGAACCGCTCGGCGTCGTGCGGCCCCAGATGTTGGTCGCATGAAACGACACCCACCCATCGGAGCCGTAGAGCCGCCCGGCCGAATACTCGCCGCGCTCGCTCAATTCGCCCAGCCAATCGGCCAGCGGGCCCATCGTCTCGCTGAGGTTGCACAAATCTGCAGGCCAATAGTTCATCTGCAGGTTGATGTTGAGGTGGTAGTCCGCCTCCCAAGGCGCCCACATGTCCTTGTTCCAAATGCCTTGCAGATTCGCGGGCAATCGCCCTGGCCGCCTCGAGCTTCCCATGAGCAGATAGCGCCCGTACTGAAAATAGAGTGCTGCGAGCGCCGGATCGCGTTCGCCCTGCGCGACGCGCTCGAGCCGTTCGTTGGTGGGCAGGGCATCGCGCTCTTCCCCGCCGAGTTCAAGGGAAACGCGTTCGTAGAGAGCCTGGTGTTCGGCGGCATGCCGCCAGCGAAGTTCATCCCAGGAATCACCAGCTACATTTGCGAGAATCCAGTCCGCCACCGCGCCGGGGTCCAGGGAGCGGTCGAAGTTCATGTGACCGAGCACGTAGTCGGTCGCAGCCGTGAACAAGAGGACGGCCTCGTCCGCATCCTGGATGACCAACGCGCCGCCATCGGCGGTCACAGAGCCGCCTTCATTCCTCACCAGAAGCCGCCCTGCAAAGCGCATGTGTTCACCCCCCGGCCCCGAGCCGCCGGGATTGTCGTCGTAGCCGTCCGGCGCGGCTATGTCGACGATTTGGCCGTCCATATGC
>CAZLBS010000585.1:0-2598 GCA_964557505.1 uncultured Nitrospiraceae bacterium
ATTATTTTTGCGGTGCTGCTGGTGCTGAGCTGGCCGCATGTCATGGTGTCGGGCGCGCCCATTTCGGCGGCGCTGGTGGTTGCCGTCATAACGCTGGCGTACTACTGGTCGCTCGACCGCGCCTTTGGCCTCGTGATGACGCTGCTGGCAATCCCCATGCTCTTCTTGGCGCATCTCTCGGCGCAGCTTCCATGGGCCGCAAGCCTATCGATTTTCGCCGCCACGTTTACCGGGGGGTGGATCTTTCAGATTGTGGGCCATGTGGTCTTCGAAAAACGGCGGCCTGCACTGATGGACAATCTCTTTCAGCTGATTGTCGGCCCTATTTTCTTGTGTGCGGAGTTGTTTTTCATGGCCGGCTTCAAGCGCGAGATGCATCAAAATGTGGTTGAGCTGAGCCGCCGCTTTGCCTTGGAGCACAAATAAGAAAGCACGTCGAACAGTGATGCCGATGCGGCCGGCTGCTTCATGTGCTGCCGGCCGCATTTGCTTTCAGCGGGCATGCGCGCGCCGCATCCGCGGTCATTGCTACACTATGTGCTGCAATCGAATGTAAGAGGGGAGCCCGAATGATCAAGAAGATTCTGCTGTCGCTTGCCGTGGTTGCCGTGATACTCGCGGTGGCCTTCATTGTAATCGTGGGACCGCTGCCGGCGCGGGATACCCCGCAGCCCGTCGCGGCCATGCCCAATTATCAAGCCGCGCAAGAGGCCATCGAGGCAAGCATGAGCGAGGTGGAGATCACGGAGTCGCCGGGCAGGCTTCAGGCGGGTTGGGCCTCGGCCGTCATTACGCCGCCTGTGGGCGCGCCGCTTGGAGGCTATGGCGCGCGCAACGGCGCTCCATCTCAAGGGGTGCACGACGAACTCTATGTCAAGGCGCTTGCCTTGAGCGACGGCACGGACACCATCGTGTTGCTCGGCTCCGATACCCTGACCATCATCGAAGAGATATCGCGGCCTGTCCGCGAGCGCGTCGCCGCCGAAACGGATCTGACAGCGCACGACATTGTATTCAATGCGCAACACACGCACTCAGGCATGGGCGGAGCGCTGGACTCGACGTTGGGCTACTTGTTCGCCGGTCCGTATGACCCGCGGGTGCTGCCCGTGGCTATAGACGGATTCGTCGAGGCGATTACCGAGGCAGTGGCGAACATGGAACCCGCCAAGATGACGCACGGCGCGGCCGATGCCGAGGAATACATCCGCAACCGCTCACGCAAAGCAGGAGTGGACGGCGAACTGTCGTGGATGATCGTCGAGCAAGATGACGGCGATCGCGTGAACGTCGTCCGCTTTTCGGCGCACCCCACCGTGCTGGGCGCGGACAATTTGCTTTTCAGCGCGGAATTTCCCGGGGAGACCATGAAGTACATATCTGCGGAGACGGGCGCGGAGACCATTTACCTCGCCGGTGCGGTTGGCAGCATGAGCGCGCGCGCGCCGCAGGGCGAAGACGACTGGGAGCGCATCCGCCTGCTGGGCGAGGCCCTCGGCCAAACCTTTCTCGCGTCGTTCGAGGAAGAGAAGCTCGAGTGGGAAGACGCCGTCGATGTCGCGGCTATTGGAATTCCACTCGAGTTTCCAGATATGCAGCTGCGCATCACGCGGAACTGGCGGCTTTCGAACGTCATCGTGGGATGGCTCGGGCTGGATTCGGATGGCTGGCTGCATGCCGCCAAGATTGGCGATGTCATGATCGCGGCCTTCCCGGCAGATTACAGCGGCGAAATGAGCGTCGATATGCGGCGCTGGGCACGCAACGTGTATGACGTGCATCTATGGTGCAACAGCTTCAGCGGCGACTACATCGGCTATTTGTCGCCGGATAAGTACTATAACGAATGGAACGAGAATCCAGCGATCGGGTCGAACGCGTACGAGACGCAGGTGATGTCGTGGACGGGTCCGGAGCAGGAAGCGTTTTTCAACGGCCTGACGAAGGAGATGGTGGCGAGGCTCCTGGGAGAGGATCCATCGCAGGCGGCGAAGTAGCGGCGCCGCCCGAGGCCCCGCCTCCTGTACCGTTGCGGCTTCCCTGGCGCGGGCGTCTTGTCTGCGGCCTTGCAGCTATCGTTGCATGTGTTTTGCTATTTGCTATTGCCGCCATGCTGACCGTGGCCCTTGCCGAAGACCACGCATGGAAAGGCGCGCTCATCCGCTTAAACCCGGAAGATCCCGATACGGAGACCAAGTGGGAGCCGGGGCAATTCTTCGAGATGGAGCCGCAGTATCCGGTGCGGATGGCGCGCGTCCCCCTGGAGAACTACCCCGGCGGAGAAGTGCTCGCGCCGCAGATTGAGAACTTGCGGCGCGAAGAGGGCGGCGAGGCCTTGGTGGCCCTTATCAGCCCCAGCGAGCGCTTTATCGAGGCGAAATTCTCCTGGAACTTTGGTTCGATTGAAGAGGCGAATCTGGACACGCTGGCCGCAGAGGGGCGCTTGCCTGAATACGGCGGGACCGAAGTCTTGGGAGGAGCCTTTACGACGCTCGACAGCTTCGAATTGGGCGGGGCGACGTATACGGTGGTGGGGCGCATGCCGCCTGAGGCAGGCATCTTTGCACGAGCCTATTTGCTGCCCCGCGATGATAATCC
>CAZLBS010000586.1:0-918 GCA_964557505.1 uncultured Nitrospiraceae bacterium
GCCTTCGGACCCTTCGGGGGCGTCCACGGGTCCATGGCGTCTTTCCAATTCTCGAAGTCCTTGTTCCAGACCGCCATCAAAATGGGCGCGCCGAGCGTATAGCCCCCGCGCATGCCGCTCAGCACATCGACTTTGTCGGTCTCGATGCGCTGACGCCCCCCGCGGCCGTAGCCCTTCTGCCGCTCCGCCAGCCAGAAATCGATGTCCTCCGGCTGGACGTGCAACCCCGCCGGAAAACCATCCAGAATGCAAAACGAGCCCCGCCCATGCGATTCGCCCGCCGTAAAATATCGCAGCAATGCCCAGCTCCCAGAGTCACGAGATACGCAAGATGAAGCAGTTCACGGTGATACGCGCGCCCAGCCAAAGACTACGCGGCCCCATAGCATAGCGCATTGCTCGGGCCGGTTGCAGGAATGAGACGCTTCGACCGTCACGACTCGTTAGAAATGTCCCCCTGGCTAACTCGTTAAAAATGTCCCCTGTTGCCTGTGTGGTTTGATGATAGCTAGATGGCGCCTTAGAGACCGGATAGACGGTGGGGCGTAGCGGCGTGTTGCAGTCGTGAATCTATTGCGGTGCATCCGCGCTCCTGGCGGATAGTTGCTGCTCGAGACGTTCGTAGTAAGGCCAGCTGAGCCTGGTCTTGCCCATGTCGGGCGTGCCTTTTGCGGCCCCGTGACAGTCGCTGCCGCCGGTGATGAGGAGGTTGTTGAGCTTGGCCACCTCCAGCAATTCGCCAGTGGTGCTGGGGCTGTGATTGGTGTGGAAGACTTCGATGCCGTCAAAGGGCAGTTTCAGGAGATAGGGCAAGATTTTGCGCGTGTTCGCTCCAAGGCCAGGATGGGCGACAAAGGCCAAGCCGCCCGCCGCGTGAATGAGCGCCACGGCGTTTTCGGCGCCAGGGCGGTTGAGGCC
>CAZLBS010000586.1:928-2598 GCA_964557505.1 uncultured Nitrospiraceae bacterium
CCGCGCAAAGGCCTCTTGCGGGCTGGCGCCTTGGCCCGCTTCATGCAGCGCCTGCGCGAGGTGCATGCGCGTTACCACGCCATCACCGGCCGCCGCTTGCACCTGCTCCCAGGTAATGTCCACGCCTGCCGCTTGCAACTGCTCGACGCTTTTTTTAGCGCGCTGCTGCCGCGCCTCATGCATGCGCGTCTCGTAGGCACGGATGGTTTCGGACCGCGGGTCAATGCCGATGCCTAAGATGTGGACGTCGTTCGAGCCATAGTGCGAGGAGACTTCGATGCCTGCGAGCACTTCAACGCCCAGCCGCGCCCCTTCTCGCATGGCCTCGCCGCAGCCCGTGGCCGTGTCGTGGTCGGTAAGCGCGATAGCTGCCAGGTCAGCCGCCTTGGCGCGCCGCACGACTTCACCGGGCGGATCGGTCCCGTCGCTATGGGTGCTGTGCAAGTGAAGGTCGGCGAACGGCATGATGCCGCGAGCATAGCATGCCTGCCCTCAGCGGGAAACGCGCGCTGCCTCTTTCGCGACGTATGCCGCCAATTCGGATTCGAGGCGCTCGTAGTTCCGACGGTAAACTTGATAGAGCGCGTCCTCCGCCGGCACTTTATCGCCGAGCAGATTCAAGAAGTTGACGAATCGCTGCCGGCCGTAGCGGGCATTCAGATAATGAACAGCTGCGTGGCTCTTGCGGTAGGCAGCCCCTAGCTGATTGCCGTTCAGCGCATAGAGCTGATTGCTCTCCATGTCAACGAGGGGAAGCGTCAGGCCTTGCGCCGCAATCTCATTGAGCACGGCAAACATGTTGCCGTCCATGTCGCGCGAAAACTCTTCAGCGGCCCCTTCGTTCACCCACCAGGGCAGGTTGTTGCTGTTGCACATGTAGTGCAGCACCTCGTGGGTGTATTCGTGATAGAGGCGGCGGCGGAGTTCGTCTTCCTCCAGCAGATTGCCGGCCTTGTCGATATGGGGCACCCGAATCTTGCCATCCCAAACAGCGCCGATGTGCGAGCCGAGCTGCGTCGCCGAGGCGAAATCGTCGGCTGTATAGAGCGTCACCTGAATGGGGCCTTCCGGATATACCCCGCCAAAGGTTCGGCCAAGATCGCGATAGGCCTGCTCGAGAATGTGCTTGACCAGCGACAAGTCGCGCCCGCGCGTGCCCCGCGCAAATGAGACCTCGAAGTTGCGCGACTCGCTCGAGCGGAATTCACCCTCGACGCTGAGTTCGCGGGTGGCCTTTTCGATCTTCGGCGTCAGACTCTCACGGCCCGGCTGTTGCGCGCGCACATATTGCCATTGTTCCAGGGCTTCGGTGAGGCGGTTTCGCCGGTAATACGCATCCCCGAGCAACTCGCGCGCATCCAAAAGCGATGGGTCCAGCTCAATGGCTTCTTCGAGCCGGTAGATGGCCTCGTCCGTATACTCGAGGTAAAGGTAATACGAGGCCAATTGCACCAGCGGCCGCGGATTGGCGGGGTCCACGCCGATGGCCGCTTCCAACAATTCGCGGGCCTGCTCGAGGCGGCGGATCGTCCCGTCCTGGGCCAGGCCATGCGCTGCCGCCTGGTAAGCATTGGCAAGATTGCGGCGTATCGTCGCGTTATCTGGACTCGCGTCGTATGCCCGCTGAAAGGCGTCAATCGATTCGAAGTACCGCTGCTTCTCGTAGAGTT
>CAZLBS010000587.1:0-2597 GCA_964557505.1 uncultured Nitrospiraceae bacterium
CGCCATCATCGACGAGATCGACTCGATCCTGATCGACGAGGCGCGCACCCCGTTGATCATCTCGGGACGGCCCGAAAAGAGCACGGATCTCTATAACAAAGTGGATGAAGTGGTGCGGCGCTTGCGCCGCGACGAGCACTTCGAGATGGACGAGAAGAATCAGTTCATCCTGCTCAATGAAGAGGGCATGGCTGCTGTCGAGCGCGGGCTCGAAATCGACAATCTCTACGCTTCCAATGAACACCTCGGCATCGTTCACATGGTCGAGCAGGCCCTGAAGGCGCACAACTTTTTCAAGAAGGACGACGAGTACGTCGTGCGCGATGGCCAGGTCATGATCGTCGATGAATTCACCGGGCGCATCATGGAAGGGCGGCGCTTCTCCGAAGGCCTGCACCAGGCCATCGAAGCCAAAGAGCGCGTGACCATTCAGAACGAAACCCAGACGGTTGCCAGCATCAGCTATCAGAACTACTTCACGCTGTACAACAAAATCAGCGGCATGACCGGGACGGCGATGACCGAGGCCTCGGAGTTCAGCCAGATCTATGGGCTCGAGGTGCGGGAGATTCCGACCAACTTGCCCATGCAGCGCAAAGATGAACGCGACTTGGTGTTTGCCACCGAACGCGGGAAGTTTCGTTACGTGGTAGATCGCATCGCGGATTTTCACGAAAACGGCCGCCCGGTGCTCGTGGGCACGACATCGATCGAAAAATCCGAATTGGTCGCTGAGATGCTGCGCGAGAAGGGCATCGGTCACTTCGAAGTGCTGAACGCCAAGCAGCATGAGCGCGAAGCAAGCATCGTCGCCAACGCCGGCAACCGGCAAGCCATCACCATCGCGACGAACATGGCAGGCCGCGGCACCGACATCAAGCTCGGCGAAGGCGTCCGCGAGGCGGGCGGACTTGCCATTGTCGGTACCGAGCGGCACGAATCCCGGCGCATCGACAATCAGTTGCGCGGGCGGTCTGGCCGTCAGGGCGACCCGGGCAGCACGCAGTTCTACTTGAGCCTGGAAGACGAAGTCGCCCGCCTGTTCGGGGGCGACAAGGTCAAGCGCATGGTCTCCATGTTTGGCGGCGCCGACGAACTCGATGAGACCCCTCTGGATCAAAAGATGGTTTCGAATGCCATCGAGCGTGCGCAGAAAAGCGTGGAAGACATCAACTTCGAACGGCGCAAAAACCTTAAAGAGTTCGATGACGTGATGAACCGGCAGCGGCAAATCATCTATGAGATGCGCCGCGAGGTGCTGCGCGACGACGATGTCCGGGAGCGCATCGAGGGCATGATCGAATCGGTCGTGTTCGGTTTGTGCGAGGAGTATGCCCCTAGCGGCAAATTGCCCGATGAATGGGACTTGGAAGGGTTGGAAGCCAGACTGCGCTATTATTTCGGAACGGACATCGAGGTGACCGCGCCCGAATCCGGCGAGAGCGAAGGCATGGCAACGGACATCACGAACCGGGTCATCGCCGAATACGAGCGCCGTCAGGAGGCGTTCGTCGACATTATCCACCGGAGCTATGCCGAGCGCTTCGGCGCGGAGCGCGTCCGCCACCTGAACTTCACGCGCATGGCCAAGCGCCAATTCAGCAGTTGGGAAAAGATGGCCCTGCTGCAGACCGTAGACGACCGCTGGATCGAGCAGCTCTATACGATGGATTATTTGCGCTCGTCGGTGAATCTCCGCGCGATTGGCCAGCGCGAGCCGCTCGTCGAGTACAAGCGGGAGGGGTATGAAACCTTTCAACAAATGATGAACACCATCGATGAAGAGGTGGTACAGACCATTTTCCGGCTGACGAATCCCGAGGGCTGGCAGAGCCGCAACGTCAACGTGCTCGAGCAAAGCGCCGTTTTCAAGGAGCAGCAAGAGGCGCTGCAGCGAATCCAGCGCTATCAAACCGTCGATCAAGGAAGCCAGGGAGACCGCAGCTTTGCGGCCTACGACACGACCCGCTACGACCTGGCCGGTAGAAACCGTGCGGCGCAAGAGGCCGCCGCGGCACAGGGCGGTGCTCAGCCAGCCGGCCAGCAGGCGGAAAGCGATGGCGCGCCTGCTTCTCCCCGCGGCAACCGGAAGCAACGCCGGGCAGCCGAAGCGCGCCGCCGCAAAGAAGCCAAGAAATCCAAAAAGGCGAAATGATGTTTATGCGGCAGGCAGGGGCAGCGCGGCGCTGACTCCAGGCCTTTCGGGCTAGGCCCTTTTCGGGCGGAGCAGGGAGAGCGTCCGTGAACGTTCGCGCGGTCATTGCCGCCTTTACGGTGGCCTTCTGGCTGGTAATGATGGGCTGGATGTATCAGCGCGAATTCGGCGTGCAGCGGCTCTCCGCCGAAACCCTCCCGGCCCAGCCCCAAAGCTCCTTTTTTGGGCTTTACCTCCCTGGCGGCGAGCAAGTGGGGTACGTGCACTCGGCCTCCGCGCCCGAAAGCCGCTTCGAGTCTGAAGGCGTGAAGATGAACATCACCGCCCGCGGGCGGCTGAACTTTCTTGGCGCCGATACGGCCTTCCATCTGCAAGGTTCGGCATGGCGCGCCATCGGTCCGCCGCCCGCGCCGGTGAAGCCCGCGGTTACGAGATCCCGCTT
>CAZLBS010000588.1:0-2597 GCA_964557505.1 uncultured Nitrospiraceae bacterium
TGGCATGCCAGGGCCGCTAGCTCAGCTGGTAGAGCAGGTGACTCTTAATCACTTGGCCGGGGGTTCGAATCCCTCGCGGCCCACCATATCATTCTCCGGTTCATGCTGCGGGCCTTGGCCGGGCGGCCATGCGAACACAGCATTCAGGTATCTGATATCTTCTTCGGCGAGCGCATCGCGAAAGCCGCCGGCCTTTCCCTGGCGCACCTTTAGCGAATTGTTGCGTGGTCGCAGCCAGGGCTTCGGGAACTGCTGCGACTGCTCGACGGCGCGCATATTGTCGAAGGCGCCCTGCTCGGCCGCCCGGGCAATTGCTTCGTCCGCCGCTTCGAAGCCGTAGTAGGCGGTCACCTTCTTGAGCACCCCGTATGCGTCCGCATGGCAGGCTTCATAGGTCACTTTGCAAAAGCCGTGGTGCGCGACGATTTCGGCCCACATGTCCCGAAAGCGCTTGAGGTTCTCCGCGCCAAAATACGGGTGGCGGATGAATTCCGGCAGCGTGCCGTCGTATTCGAAGAAATCCTTGAAGCGCCCGGTTACCTGGTGGTAGAGGCTGACCATCACGTCCCGGGGATCCCGCTCGAGATATACCAGCCGCTCCACTTGGCCATACCGCTCGAGCCGCGGCTCGAGGCGAAAGTCATGCGGCGGGCAGGCGCCATCATTGAATTCAAACTGGTCGTGATGAAACTTGATGCGGCGGTCCAGCTCCAGGCAGGACAGCATGAAGCGAATCCAACTCCGGCCGGACTTCGGATACGAGACGAATTGATACGGGTCATTCATGGCAGTGCCTACGCTTCCCGCCGGTAGATGGACGCGACGCCCAGGTTCCCCGGCTGCTCCGCATCCGCCGGGAGCACCTCGCGAAAACCCGCACCACGGATAGCCTCTAAAAGGCAGTCCTGCGCGAACACGCGCCGCGGCGTTCGCACCGCCACATATTCCGCGGCGAGGCCGAGCACGCCCCGCAGCACTCCCAGGCGCGTCTCGGCGGGCAAATGATGGTGAATCCCCAAGTACAACACAATGTCATGCGGCGCGCTCAGCCAGTCCGCATGCGCCTGGAACAAGGTATCCCAATCGGATAGGTCTGCCGTGCGAAACTGCGCTTCCGGCCAATCCGCGCAAAGTCCTCGGGCAAACTGCACGCGGTATGGATCGATCTCAAACGAACGTACTGCCCGTGCGCCGTGCTCCAGAAATGCTTTGGCAATGACCCCTTCTGCCCCGCCGAAGTCCAGCACCGTCTTACCCTCGGCCTGCTGAAGGAGGTACGACAAGTCTTCCAATCGCTGCTCGGCGGGCCATTTGCCGTGGAGCCCGAGCGACGGCGCGCAGGTGTAGTGCGCATGCCCATCGCGCCGCAACATGCTGAGCATTCGCTGGCCATAGCCCGCCCACGAAAAACCAAGGATGCCTTGCCGGGCGCGCGCCGCCATGCCTCGGGCTTCTTCCGGGTGCTCAAGCAGCCATGCAAGCTTCTGCGCAATGGCTGCTGGGGACACCTCCTCCAACAGCAACGCTGTCGCACCGTCCCGTGCGAACGCGCCGGCGCCATGCGGGGTGCAAATGACCGGCACTCCACTCGCCATCGCTTCGGCACAGACGTTCGACCAACCGGCATTGGGCTCGGTCGAAACCACGGCATCCAACGCATGGTAGAAGGCCGGCAGTTCCGCTTCGCCCAGCGTTCCCACGAGCACAAGCCGCCCTTGTTCGATTAATGCGCCGTATTGTTCACCGGCGCCATGCTTGTCAGGACCGAATAAGTGCAGCACCACTTGCTCTGGTAGGCGTGTCAGCGCTTCGATCAGCGGCTCAGGATTCTTGTTGACAAGTCCGCCCGCACGAAACCTTGCTTCTTTCGCCGGAGCGCGCCCTATCACAGGCGGAGCAAAGCGCATGGTATCGACGGCGCCCGGCAATAGGTGAAACCGCTCGGCCTGAAACTCCGTGTATGAACCTGGCGGCCACGCATCATTGTTGAAGATGACCACATGCGGACGAAACGACTGGTTCAACTCAAGAAAGCGTGCACGTTTCGACTGGTCGTTCAAAATGTGCTGCACGCGCATGCCGAATTGAGGCGCACGGAGCTCCCGAAAACGCTGAATGGTCGTATCAGGAAATCCGGCCCCAGGCGCCATTACACAGTCCCACTGCTGGCTCGCGGCTTCTTCCCATGAAATCACAGGGAGCGAGCAGTCCTTGGCGTGGGGGCTGTCCTGCACGGCCGCCACATGCATCTCGCAGCCAAGGCCCTGAATTGCGTGGGCCAATCTTTCGAAGCGCTTGAAGCCGCCCGCGATGGTGACCTTATGGCAGGCAAGCAGCATGCGCCGGGGATATCCGCGGGGTACGTGTTCCGGCCAACCTGGCCTAGGTTTCTTTCGCAGGAGCAGCCAGTCATCTGGTCCAGCAAACGCCGCATAGGCATCTTCCGCTGCGTCTAAGCGCGCAAACGCTTCTGCCTGAGGAGCAGAGCGGTGCAACGCAACCACAGCCCCGGGGAGCAGATGTTCCCTCCAGCGGGCGAGTTCAGGCTGCCACGCGCTCTCATGGGGCAATACCAGCAGTCCGATGCCCGCATGCCA
>CAZLBS010000589.1:0-2588 GCA_964557505.1 uncultured Nitrospiraceae bacterium
AGGCGGCGCCGGTGACCGACCTCGCCACGACGGGCGACAGGGTATGCTCGGTGTGCGGCACGCGGCTATCCGAGGCCGTGCAGAGCCGGCGCGTCGGGTCGGCAGCTTGCTACACCGAATTTCGGGAAGCGCTCGAGCCGGTACTGCGCTTGCGCCATCCGGCCTTGATTCATCGCGGCAAGGCGCCGGGCCAGCACAATGGCCAGGAAACGGTGCTGCGCCAGTTGCAGACGAAGCGGGCGCTGTTGCGCAGCGCGTTGAAAATGGAAAACTATGAAGAGGCGGCGGCCCTGCGCGACGAGATCGGGTCCCTTGAGGCCGCCCTAAAGCCAGGACAAAACTAGCGCATGCTTGAAGCAATACTGGATAAGGCAGCGCCCTGGACCTCGGGCGCAGGCAGCGATGGCGATATCGTGGTGTTCAGCCGCGGCACGCTTGCGCGCAACATGCCTGACCTGCCATTTCCTTCGCATGCCAGCGAGGATGAGCGGGCCACGGCCGAGCAACGCCTCTTGTCGGCGCTCGAGCAGGCCGGCATTACGTCCCGCGGGCAGTACTACTCGTTCGCGGAGATGCAGCCCCGCGAGTTGGGCCTGCTGCGCGAACGCGGCATGCTCGGCCGGGAATCGGCCTATGAAGAATCGCTCAACGTGCCCGGCCGGGGTGTATTCATCTCGAATGACCAGACCTTGTGCGTGCAGGTGAATTGCGCCGACCACATGCGCATCACGGCGGGCCTCGAAATCGAGCAGGTATGGACGCAACTCGAACAGTGCGACGCCGCCCTCGAACCGCACGTGGAATATGCCTACGACGAGAAATGGGGCTACCTGACGGGGAGCCTCGACGAGGTGGGCACCGGCCTGACGCTCTCGGCCGTGATGCACCTGCCGGCGGAAACGATGACCAGCCATCAGCGGAGCCTCGCCGACATGGCGACGGACCTCGGGCACAATCTCCATGGCTTCTTTGGCCCGCTGAACGACCCCCGAGGTGATTTATTCGAGCTGACCCATCGCGGGACGCTGGGACGTTCTGAGCAGGAATTGGTGTTTAACTTGACGAATGTCGCTCAGCAGTGTGTGCAGCAAGAGCGCAATCTGCGCGCGCGCGCGATGGAAGAAAGCGGTTTCGCCGTGGAGGACCGCGTGGGCCGGGCGCTCGGTGTTGCCCGCGGCGCACGCCTTCTCGACTTCGAGGAAGGCCTTGGCATTCTGTCGTCCATCCGGCTTGGCGTGGCGTTGAACCTCCTTGAGGGGATTGGCCTTGCCACGGTCAACGCACTGCTTCTCGACAGTCAGCAGGCGCATATCGAAATGCAAACCGGCAAGGGCGCCGATGAACTCGCCCTCAGCATGGAACGGGCCGACCGGTTTCGGGTAAGCTTTTCCTGACGCAGGAGGAGCTGGCATCCCAGGGCTGGCCGCGCGGAGCCTCTGGCTTCCGCCGGATACGCTCAACCAGGTTAACGGTCCCCGGCACGAAAGTACGCAGCCCGGTCTATGGCAGCAGCCATGCATGCACCTCCGGGTGGTCCTAAAAGGAAACGCGAATACGATGTGGGAACGATTTACCGAACGCGCGAAACATGTAGTCAGCGCCGCCCGTGAAGAAGCGACGCGCCTGTGCAGCGAATATGTGCGCACGGAGCACCTGCTGCTCGGCCTCTGCCGCGAACCCGACGGGATTGCGGCACGCGCGCTGGAGACGCTGGGCGTCGACCTGGACGCGCTGCACATGGAAATTGAGCAGCAAGTGCAGAAGGGCACCGCGGTGGTGTCGAGCGAGGAAATCTCGTTTACGCCGCGCGCCAAGAAGGTGCTGGAGCTGGCCGTGGAAGAGGCCCGCCGCTTCAACCACAGCTACATTGGCACCGAACACATCCTGCTGGGCCTGGTGAAGGAAGGCGAAGGGATCGCCGCCAAGGTGCTGCAGGACATGAATATCGACCTGCAGAAGGTCGAGGCAGAGATTGTGCGCCTGCTGGGCGACCAGGGCAAGGCGACGGCCCAGGCATCCACCTCAAAAAAGTCGCAGACACCGGCGCTGGACACCTTCGGCCGTGACCTCACAGCCCTTGCCATCGAAGGAAAGCTCGATCCCGTCATTGGCCGCGAAGAAGAAATTGAACGCGTGATCCAGGTGCTTTCGCGCCGGACGAAAAACAACCCTGTGCTCATCGGCGAGGCGGGCGTCGGCAAGACGGCCATCGTCGAGGGATTGGCGCAAGCCATCTGCAATGGCGATGTGCCGGACCTGCTGCTGGACAAGCGCGTGTTGACGCTGGACCTTGCGGGCGTCGTGGCGGGCACGAAATACCGCGGCCAGTTCGAAGAGCGCCTCAAAAGCGTGATGAAGGAAATCCGCCGGGCGGACAACATCATTTTGTTTATCGACGAGTTGCACACGATTGTGGGCGCGGGCGCGGCCGAGGGCGCGGTGGATGCGGCCAACATGCTGAAGCCCTCGCTGGCACGCGGCGAGCTGCAGTGCATCGGCGCAACCACGATGGACGAATACCGCAAGCACATCGAGAAGGACGCCGCGCTGGAGCGCCGTTTCCAGACCATCATGGTCGATGCGCCATC
>CAZLBS010000590.1:0-1175 GCA_964557505.1 uncultured Nitrospiraceae bacterium
GCGAAGCGCCCATCGCCTCGGAGATACCGGTCTTTGCCCCCGAGTCCCCTGCCGTGGCAGAGGAGGGCGTGCCAGCCCCTGAGTATGAACCGGCCCCCGCCGATGAGACGCCCGAACCCGCGGCGCCGGGGAAGCGCCCTCGCTGGAAAGCGCCCGAGTGGCTCGTGCGGCCCTCCTTCAAGCTCTCCTTCAAGCCGGACGCCATGCGCGATTTCTTTGTCGCGAACGCCTTGCGGCTTTCAACCGCGATAAGCGTCGGCATGGTGGCAGCCATGACGGCCTTTACTATCCTGTACAGCAACCAGTTGAAGCGCCCTGAGATGGCCTCGGTACGCGAGCTGGGCATGCTCACCATGGAAGAGGCCTTGACCGCCGCCGAACAATTCATGACGGTCGAGGAGTACTCCGGCGTCGTTGATGTGCTGAATCCTGTGATTGCACGGGAGCAAGACCACCCCGGCCTCATCGATGCCCGGTATCAGCGCATCAAGGCCTTGTACCGGGCGCTGAGCAATTTCGCGACGGCCCCGGAGTGGAGCCGCCTGCACGGCGACATGGACGAATTCCTATTGGACTATGCCGAGGATCCTCGCTCGGCGGACGTTCTCGAATGGCAGGCCGACATGTACCAGCGTCAGGAATTGCCCTACGCGGCCCGGCGCAACTACCTGAAGATCTTGACCGCCTATGCCAACCAGCCAAATATGGACGGCATTTTGTTGGAACTCGCCCGAGTCTCGCTGGAAGTGCGGCAGGCGGGCGAGGCGGAAAAGCACCTGCGGCGCCTCATCGAGGAGTATCCCGGTTCGCCATCGGCTGGCGAGGGACGGCTGCTCCTTGGCGACACCTATGCCGCGCAAGGGCAAACGCGGCAAGCGCGGCAACTGTACGACCAAATCGCGCAGACCTGGCCCCAGACGGAGCTTGGCGCGGGCGCGGCGTGGCGGCTCGCCAAGCTGGCGTATGACGACGGCGACATCGGCGAAGCCATCGCGCTGCTCGAGGCCCGGCGCCGGCGGGCAACGACGATTGCGGGCAATGACCAGGTGTACTTGCTCCTCGGGCGCGCGTACCTGGCACAGGAGCGGCTTGACCAAGCGGAACAGGTGCTCCGCGAGTTGATTACCTTCTTTCCGCCGAGCAGCGCCACGGCGGATGCCTACCTCGTATTGAGC
>CAZLBS010000590.1:1185-2584 GCA_964557505.1 uncultured Nitrospiraceae bacterium
CGAAGTGCTCGAAGGGCAAGGTAAACGCGATGAGGCCGTGCGCCTCGCGCGGCTTGCGAAAGAGGAATTCTCGGCGGACCCCCGCGTCTTGCGCCGGGCGGGCGACGTGCTCGATAAGGCCGGGCAGTACCTCGAGGCCGCGCAGGCGTACTTGAGCGCGGACCGGGCCGGAGCCAGCGACCCCCAGGTGTTGTTGCGGGCGGGCCGTGCCTTCTTCGAAGCGCGGCGGCTGGAAGATGCCATCAATACCTTCCAGGCCCTGCGGCAGGCCTTCCCCGACAGCGGCGCGGCCGTCGAGGCGGGCATCGACATGGCCGAAGCCAATGCCCGTCAGGGCCAGGTGCGCGATGCGCTCAATACCTTGCGCGTGCTGCGGCGCCAGACCGAAGGCCGTCCAGAGGAACTCGCCGTGCTCGAAGCGATGGCCGGCATCTTCCAAGACCTCGAACTGGCGGAGCCCCTCGCCGAGACCTACCGGGACATTGCCGCGCTCACGTCCGAGCCGCAAGTGTTGGCAAGGGCCGCGCGGGCCCTCATTGGCGCCGGCATGTGGGAAGACGGCTTCAGCATCGCGAACCGGGTCGACTATGGCGCCGTGCTCGAGCGCACCGCGTACGATTTGCTGTTGGCCCACGGCGAAGCGCTTCTGCAGACAAATGCAGCCCTTGCGATTGAAAAGCTGGAGCGTGCCTACCAGGACTATCCGCAAGAGCGGACGGCCGAGGGCGATGGCCTCTTGCTCGACACCTACCTCGCGCTTGACCAGCCTGCCCGGGCGCGTGTGCTGCTCGCGGACATCGAAGCCAGAGCCGCCCGCAACCCCGTCCTGAATCAGAATCTGCACGACGCCTATGCCACCGTGGGCGACTACTATTTCGAGCGTCAGGATTGGCGGGCAGCCGAGGACCTCTATCAACGCATCTTGGCGGAAGACAACGCCCTGGAAGAAGACCGTCAGTGGGCGGCTTTTCAGCAGGCCAACATCCTGTACCGCACGGGCGCGCTCGGAGACGCCGTCAATGCCTATCAGGCCATTGCAGGGACGGCATCGCCCTGGGCGAACCAAGCCATGATGCGCGCCGCGAATGCCCAACTCGAACTGCGCCTGCTGCAAGGGCGCCCCGCTCAAGGAGTCGCCGCACGCTAATGCAACAGCCCTCTGGTTCAAATCCTTCGTCGACTTCGAATGCGCCTCCAAGGGAGATTGCGCCCCGCCTCCGCATGTGTCTCGAGCGCTACCTCGAGGCGCTGGCGCGCGCGCTGGACGACATGGCGCCCATCACCGGCGGCGAACAGGCAACCGATTGGCAAGCCATTGCCGCGTCGCACGGACAACACCGCGGCGAATTGGAGCAGCTACACGAAGAAACGATGATTCTCTTGCGTGAGTGGCGCGAGA
>CAZLBS010000591.1:0-2584 GCA_964557505.1 uncultured Nitrospiraceae bacterium
GCGGGCATACAGAGGCTCGCCTGTGGCGGCGTCGCTCACAATCCCGCGGACGCCTCGATGCACCTGCTCGATATAGGCGAGCAATGATTCCCTGTTTTCCTGCAAGATTGCCTCGAGCGTGGCTAGGCTCGATGGGTTCTTGACTTGGTTGATCTCGGCGGTCATCTCGATCGTGCCGAGGTAGCGGTAATTCCAGTCCTGCATCCCGCCCGAAATCGTGAACCAATCGGCGCCGTTGGTGATGCCGTCGTCGAAGGCAGGGTCGCTGTTGTTCATCACCATGCGTGGATTTGCGTCGGCGTAAGCCCGGGCAAGGGCCTTCATCAGACTGTCGTCGGGGGTGGGAGAAAACGTGCTGCCCCGGTCGTCGTCATCATAGGGGTAGTTCATCACCAATTCGCCGGTGTGGAAATTGGCCGAAAGCACGAAGCTGTTCTCGGCCGACCAGCGCATGATGTGCTGCGTCTCCGGCTCACGTCCGCCCGCATTGAGCGGGGCCCCGTCGAAAATCGAGCCGCTGAATTCATGCCGGCTCGAACCCAATGCCCAAACCGGGAAATCGCGGTTGAGATCACGAAAGTTCGCGTTCAAGCGAATCGGGTCAAGGTTGCCATCGATGTCTTCCCGCATATAGCCGTCTGGATTCATCAACGGCACAATCCAGATTTCGGTCTCATCGACGAGCTGGGTAATCCGCGGGTCGTTGCCATACCCCCGCAGCAGGTCGTCGATGGTTTGCATCATCAACGGCGTGCAGGGCCGCTCGTCGCCGTGCATGGTCCCAATGTACTTTACTTCCGGCTCAGCTTCCTGCACATCGGGATTGTCTGTAATGAGCATCGCCCAAATCTCGCGGCCTTGTACGCTTTGGCCAAGGGTGAAGCGCCGGGCGATCTCATCGAATTCCGTTGCATACTCGAGCAGTTCCTCCGTAAGTTCGCCGTACGTCGGATACGTGCCTAGGGTGTCGCCGGCCTGTTTGCTGGTGATTCCCAGGTCGTCGTCGGTGGGCGGCTCGCGGAACCACGCGTAGCCTTCGCGGGACAAAAAGCCGAAACGCTTTGGCGACATGTAGATACGCAAGACGGGCCAGTCGATTTCGGCCACGGATTCGGCCTGCTCCGCGAGGGGGGCGAACTGCGACGGGTCATCAAGGACGACCCATACTTGAACCGCCGCGGGAGGGGCGGGCATGGCAGCGTGATGTTCCGGTCCGACGACGGGAGCCATTAAGGTCATCGCCGCGACGAGCGCTTCTATGGCGTGTACAAGCATATGTCGATATCTACCTCGTGGCGCAGCAGTGTATCACACGGCATGCCAGATTGCCGCCCCGGCGCCAGGCAGCCCACGGCCGCATTCGCTGCGCGCCCGGGCCTACGCGGCCCCGTCTTCGAGTCCTGCCAGCCGCAGCACTTCACGCAAGGTGTGTATTCGGTATGTGGGGTCGGGCATGCCATCGGTTTCGCGCATGTCTTCCCAGGCCCCGCCGAAATCAATGAGCGCGGCCTTCATGCCGGCGCCGAGAGCGCCCTTGATGTCGTTGGCTGGCATGTCGCCAACGAAGAGCGCCTCGTCCGCCGTCACGTCAGCGCGGCGCAGCGCCTCCTCAAAAATGTGCGGATGCGGCTTGTGCGATCCCACCTCTTCGGAAACCAGCACAAAGTCGAGCTGCTCCTCCAATTGATGATGAGCCACCTTTTTGCGCTGGGTAACGCTGAAGCCATTCGTGACCAATCCCGTGCGAATGCCGGCTTCACGCAATGCCAGCAGCACGTCCCGCGCATCTTCGACGAGATGGGCGGCTTCGATAAGCGTTTGCTCGCCGGCATGCATCATCGCTTCTGCCAAAGATTCATCGGCCTTCAACGTGCGCAGCGTATTGATGTACGCATACCGCCGCGCGGTTTCTCCATCGATGACGCCGTCGAACATCATGTACCACAGGTCTTGTGCCTTGGGCCACCAAGTGCTCCAGAATTCCAGCGGCGTGATCGGCTCGAGTTGGCCGGCAAACTGCGCGAAGGTTTCCGCCGCGACTTCTTCAAAATTCTTTCGATGCCGGATAAGCGTTTCGTCCATGTCGAAAAAGATCGCTTTGAAGGGAAGATGATTGGAAGATGGGTGCATGAGGGGCCTCGGCTGCCGGTGATGCGCCGGACTTACTTGGCGCTGGCAGCATTCGTTTTCAGTTCGGCTTCGGCATAGTGGGCGGCGCCGGCTTCAAGGAGCGGTTGCTCTTCTTCCCCTTTAAGATGGCGCTCGAAGAAGGCCAGTGTATAGCGCCGCATGATTTCGGCCGAACGCCGCGCCGGCGTCGGGCTCGACGGGTCCACCCAGTCGGCGATGGGGGCCAATAGCGGTATCACGATGAAGTCGTAATGATTCGTGCCTTTCGCCAACAACCGATACTTGGGCCCGGTCATCGAATCGTACAAGACGCGTTGGCGCTCGACCTTTTCATCCGGGTTGGCCTGCCAGTCTTCGCAGTCGATCATCATGAAGGGGCGCTCGCTGCCTTTCGTCAAGAGGTCATCAGAAATGGGCAAGGCCCAGACATCTTGTCCCAATGCCGCGTCGTAGG
>CAZLBS010000592.1:0-2577 GCA_964557505.1 uncultured Nitrospiraceae bacterium
GAGTATCCTCTCGACGCTCACCACGCGGATCGCCACGCGCATGCTGGACGAAGGAAACGGGCCGCTGGATGAAGCCATGATTGCGAGGGCGCTGTCGCTGCATCTCTCCCGCGAGCAGGCGGTCTTTCTCGGCAACAGCATGCCGATCCGTGATTGGGACATGTTTGCCCACAGCGGCGGACAACGCGCACGCGTCTTCGCGAATCGTGGGGCGAGCGGCATCGACGGCTGCATCAGCACCGCTGCCGGCTGTGCCCGCGGCGCACGCATGCCCATGACCGCGGTGCTCGGGGATCTCACATGCCTGCATGACCTAAACGCGCTCAACCTGCTGCATGCCGTGGAACAACCTGCCGCCCTGGTCTGCATCAACAACGATGGCGGCGGCATATTCGACTTCTTGCCTGTAGCTTCCGAGCAAGACGTTCACGAACGCTTCTTCATCACGCCGCATGGACGGACATTTCGGGGGGCTGCTGAAATGTTCAATTTGCGTTATGCTGTTGCGCGCGACATCGGCGAGTTGAAGGCGGCTCACCAGGAAGCGCTCGGGGCGCAGGGGCCCTGGCTCATCGAAGCGCCGGTATCGCGGGATGTAAACCGTGCCGCGCACGAGGCCTTGCGCAGTGCCATCGTGGAGGCGGCAGAGCGGGTGTAAAGGAAAGCATGGCCAGCTTTCGGCTGCACTACGAACGCTACGGAAAGCCCAAGTCCAAGGGCATAGTCTTTCTGCACGGCTTTCTCGGCTGCGGGGAAGACTGGGCGCCTATCGCCCAGGCCTTGGCCCCCGCCTATCAATGCCTCTGCGTCGACCTGCCGGGCCATGGCCGTTCTGTAGGCGGCAGCGACGGCGACTACACCTTTCTGGAGACGGCGGCCCGCATCATCGAGGATGTGGCCGACGAAGCCCGACTGAATACCTTCGTCCTTGCGGGCTATTCAATGGGGGCGCGGCTCGCCCTCTACACGGGCATGCACTTCCCCATGCGCATTGACGGCCTGATTCTCGAAAGCGGGACAGGCGGCATCGAGGATGAGCCGGACCGGGGGGCCCGCGCCGAACGCGACGCCGAACTCGCCCACCGGATCGAAGCCGGCGACTTCGGCGCCTTTCTGCGCGAGTGGTATGCACAACCGCTCTTCGCCACATTGCAGGAGCGGCCAGACCTGCTCGAGCGCATGCTGGCGCGCCGGCGATGCAACTCGCCGGCGGAGTTGGCCCGGGCCCTTCGAGGCATGGGCACCGGCCAAATGGCGCCGTTATGGGAAGAGTGGTCCGCCAACCACTTGCCGGCCCTGCTCATTGCCGGTGAACACGACACGAAATACGTCGACCTGGCCGGGCGTTTGGCCGGTGAGTGCGGCGAAGCCGAAAGCGCCGTCGTCCCGAATGCCGGGCACAACGTGCACGCCGAACAACCTGAATCGTATACTACGCTGCTTAGGCGGTTCTTGGAAGAGCGCGCGCTTTAGGGCATACGGCACGCGTCCACCGCACCTTCTTCGCCGCAACCACACACGTCATTCGTTATGGAGCAGGAGCATCTATGAGCATCGCATGGACCGAGGCCGGGCAGTACACCGACATTACCTATCACAAGGCGGAAGGCATCGCCAAAATCACCATCAACCGCCCGGAAGTGCGCAACGCCTTTCGCCCGCTCACGGTGGACGAGATGCAACATGCATTGCATGACGCCCGCTTCGACAGCGGCATTGGCGTGGTGATTCTCACTGGCGAGGGCGAGAAGGCTTTTTGCTCGGGCGGCGACCAAAAGATTCGGGGCGACTCCGGCTACGTCGATGACAAGGGCCAGCACCGGCTCAACGTGCTCGACTTCCAGCGGCAGATTCGCACTTGCCCCAAGCCTGTGATTGCGATGGTGGCCGGCTATGCCATTGGCGGCGGGCATATCCTGCACATGATGTGCGACCTTACCATTGCCGCCGACAATGCCATCTTTGGCCAGACCGGTCCCAAGGTCGGCAGCTTCGACGCCGGCTGGGGCTCGACCTATATGGCCCGGCTGATTGGCCAAAAGCGCGCCCGCGAAATGTGGTATCTCTGCCGCCAATACGATGCGCACACGGCCAAGCAGTGGGGCCTTATCAACGAGGTGGTGCCCTACGAAAAACTCGAGGAAGAGACCGTGCAGTGGTGCAAGGAGATCCTTGCGAATTCGCCGATTGCCATTCGCTGCTTGAAGGCCGCGTTGAATGCGGATTGCGACGGCCAGGCGGGCATCCAGGAACTCGGCGGCAATGCCACCATGCTGTTCTACATGACCGAGGAAGGCCAGGAAGGCCGCAACGCCTTCGTCGAAAAGCGCAAGCCCGACTTCGGCAAGTTTACGCGGAATCCATAGCGCTATGACCGGCGAGCAAAGGGCATCGCCGAAACAGGGCAGCGTCGCTGCGTGGCTCCTTGCGGCACGTCCGAAAACGCTGCCTGCCGCGTGGGCCCCGGTGATCATCGGGACGGCGCTGGCTTTTGACGCGGGCGGGCTGCATTGGCCTTCGATGATTGCCTGCCTGCTCGGCGCGACGCTCATCCAGAGCCGCCACCGCATCCCCGAA
>CAZLBS010000593.1:0-649 GCA_964557505.1 uncultured Nitrospiraceae bacterium
TATCAGTCAGTAACAGAAATGCTGATGGACCTCACACGCATCTCGGAGTCACGGATTTAACCGATGGCAAAACGCTTCACTTCTGGCCGGCGGCACAAGCAAAAAGAACTGAGCTTGGGCCGAATCATCGCTGTCGTAGCCGCGGCGGCCGCATTGCTCTATGGTGGTTTGGCAGGCTACAACTGGTATCGCGGCCCCGGAGCCGCAAGCCCCGTTCCGGCGGAAGTCTCTGAGCAGTTGGCCGCCGCTGCCAGCTTACTGGCCGACGGGCAATATGACATGGTTCTGGCTGAGGTCGAACCGCTCATCGAGCGCGCGCCCGAAGGCCCGCTGGCCGCGCAAGCCTTGATGCTCCTGGCCAAGGCAAACGCAGGCGCCGGCAACACGGAGGCAGCCCTCCAGCAGTCCGCCGATGCCTTGTCGATGGCGCCTGGAGGTCCGGAATGGTCCGAGCGGGCCATTTTCCGCGCATCCTTGTTGGAGACCTCCGGACGGGTCGACGAAGCCCTGGCAGTGTATGAAGACGTGCGCGCCTCGGCGCCTCCCGCGCAGCGTGCCGGGGCCTTGCATGGGTTGGCGCGCCATGCTGAACAAGAAGCCGGCTTGGACACAGCGGCAGCGCTGCTCGCAGAAGCTGTCCAAGCCGCCC
>CAZLBS010000593.1:659-2574 GCA_964557505.1 uncultured Nitrospiraceae bacterium
AGAATCCTGGCTGGCCGCGCTAGAAGATCTGGGCCGCATCAACGTCGAGCGATTCTTCGGGGCTGCCCCCACGAGCGAGAGCGATTTCTATACCGTCGGCGCGGGCGACAACCTGACCGCAATCGGCGCGAAACTCAACGTGACGGTCGGCGGCTTGATGCGGGCAAATGGCCTTGATGAACAAAGCACGCTCCACATTGGCCAGCGGCTCAAGTATACCCCCAAGGATTTCCGAATCGTCATTGACCGCGAAGCACGCCTGCTGCTGCTGCTTGATGGCGACGGCATCTTCAAGGCGTATCGCTGCGGCTTGGGCGCGCCGGAATCGCCAACGGCATTGGGTTCCTACCGTATTGGCGACAAGATTAAGGATCCGACCTGGCATAAGCCCAACCATGGCCCGATACCGCCCGGCGACCCGGCCAACGAATTGGGCACACGCTGGATGGCGCTGATCCCAGAAGAGGAGGGGCTGCCGCGGGATCTCGGCATTCATGGCACGATTGCGCCGGAAACCGTAGGCCACTTTTCGTCAAACGGCTGTGCGCGTCTCTTGCCTGCCGAGATAGAAGAGTTGTACGACTTGGTGGTCCGTTCGACGCCGGTTCGTATCGTCGAATCGCTGCACGGCCCGGATGCGCTGTTCGATGCGGCGCAGGCAGTCGCCACCGCGCGTTAAGGCCACTGCGCCGCGCAGTACAGTGATGCATGTGCAGGTGGGGTAGGGGACGTCCTCATGGAGGGGCATGGGGAAGGTGGCCACTGGCGCCCGGTGGTGCAGCCAGCACTGGGCGAACAACCCGGGGGAAGCAATATCCCCCGGCAAGGATGCTGCATGCAGTCCTCTAGTCACGCCGGGACGGCGTCATTCTTGGCGTCGCTCGCCAACCATTTAGGCCAATCCAACGTGGGGCGGGACGCCTATCTCACGCTCCCCTCAGAAGGCTGCCTGGCGGCGCTGGTAAAAGATTTCGGCGCCGCGTTGTCCAGCAGCCCCGGCGATGGACTGCACATCGTTGCTGGCGCCGCCTTGTTGCGCCGGGCCCTTGAAGGCTCTGACGGTTGGCTGCCGCAGGTCTCCCGCCTTTACCTCGCGGGGGAGGCGCCTGGCGGGCTATCCCGCATGGCCAATGTGCGCCGGATTGATCCGCCTTGCCGGGGCAGTGAAGCAGTCTTCGCCGCGCTCAGCAGTACGTGGAGCCTTGCCTTCGTGAACGTACCTAGCGGATGGCCAGGGCCCGATTCCTTTATTGAAGGGCCGCAGTGGGTCGTCAAGCGGCCCATCGTCGAGCACATCGTGCAGGGGGCGGCGGCCGAGGTGGGAGAGCCGCCCGAGTTGCCCGAGCCCGCCAATCCGGCTGCCGGGGAATGCTCGGACTTTCTCTCTCATGTCGTGCAAGTGAGCCTTGGCAACGCCGGCCTCCCCCCGACCGCTCTCAATGTTCGCCGTGATGAACTGTTCTCGGTGCTGGAAATCCTCAAGGCCATTTCAGCGGAACGCCGCTCGCATGACATTTTGTATGTCTTCGTCGAGAGCATCGCCCGTGTGGTCGAATGCTCACGCTGCAGCGTCGTACGCGTCTGGGGGCATCAGCGCACGGGGCAGGTGCTCGCTTCTCACGAAGACGAGCGCGTTACCAACATCACCATTGACTTGGACCGTTATCCGGAAATCGTGCGGACCCTGCGGACGGGCGAACGGACCGTCGTCGCCGACAGTCAGAAAGACGACCTCACCAAGCCTTTCGCCGAGGAGTTGAAGAAGGCGGGGCGCACGACATCATCGAAGCTGCTGATGAAGTGAAGGTTGCGGTAGTTGATGACGAAGTGAGCCGTGATGGGCGCAGCGAGCCCGCCGAGGAGCTCGAAGGTGAAGGCGAGGACGAGGCCCATGATCATGGCCATGGGCACCCAG
>CAZLBS010000594.1:0-1464 GCA_964557505.1 uncultured Nitrospiraceae bacterium
CCTCTGCCTTGGCGTGGCATGCCTATTCTTCCTGCTGTCGTTTCACTTCCGGCCTGCAGTTTTTCCCGTCTCCGAAGAAGACTCCCTCTGCATAGGGCCAACATGGCATTTTGATATCTACAGCTGGGACGAGAGTCTCTCGTTTCAGGCTGCAGCTGCTTTCTGGATGATGAACATCCTTATCTGGAGTGTGTCAGCGGCGCTCTGGGCGCTGGCTCTCCACGGAGCTCTGCAGGCAACGGATGGCGAGCGGGTGCGCTTCGCGACGTTGCTTGAAGGCCGCCGGCATATGCTCAGGGTAATCCTCGTCCAGTTGCTGTTCCAGATGCTTATCTATGTTCCCGCCATCCCGATGGCGCTCATATTCCTCGAAAGATGGATTGCAAATGATTATGTGTTCTCAGAGGCGATCGTCGCGGCACGCTCGCTGCCGTTCCGGGTGAGCTTCGCCTTCTGGCTTGCTTGCCTTTACACCCTCATGGTTCGTCTACAGTTCGCTTCGGTGTTCGTCATCGACGAAAACGCCACCGTTCTGGATGCCTTCCGCCGCAGTTGGGAACTCACCCAAAGGGCCTTCTGGAAGCTGGTGCTATTCGGCCTTTTTGCCCTATTGGTCATGGCTTTCGGCCAATTGCTCTTCCTGGTTGGGTGGCTCAAGGCGGGACCGGTCATGATGCTGGCATGGCTGCGGGCCTACCGCGAATTGCACGAGCAGACCTATCCCATCCCGGAGCCCTTCAAGCGGGGAGAATTGTTTCCCTCGCGCTACCGGGATGACGAAGCCGAGGGTACTTCCGCCCCCGCCTGACCCCGCATCCCTCGCAATATAGGCTTGCCCGCTTTGGCGCTTCCTGATAGGCTTGCCAGCGGTCGTGAGGGGGCATCAACATGGAGCGGGGTCATGGAAAAGACGGTGGATATCGGCGGGTCGCTATCGTTTGCGCTGGACAAGCTGAAGGAACAGACGGGGCTGCTGCTTGGAATCGGCGGCCTTATCTTCGTGCTCATTCTCGTGCAGAACGGGGTCCAATGGGCCTTGCGTGAGTCCCTCTTGTCACCGCTTATAGGCCTGGCATTCAACGTGTTCTTCGCATATCTCTACGCAGGCATCTTACCGGTGATCCTGCGCGTGGTCGATGGCGGACGCCCCGAGTTCGGCGATATTTTCGGCGGGGGGGCCAAGTTCTTGCCCTTCTTCGCCGTCTGTTTCCTGCTCGGAATCATGACCTTTGTCGGCGCCATCTTTCTCATCATCCCCGGCCTTATCGTGGCGACGATCTTTCTCTTCGCCCCTATCGTCGTTTTGGATGAAAACACGGGTATCCTCGAGTCGTTCAGCAGGGCGGCGGAATTGTCACGGGGCGGACGGCTGATGTTGTTCGTCTTCATGATTGTGCTGGGTTTGATTGGTTTCGCCGGCTTTCTCTTGATCGGCATTGGCACGATTGTGACCACGCCGCTGAC
>CAZLBS010000594.1:1474-2571 GCA_964557505.1 uncultured Nitrospiraceae bacterium
GCCGCTGACGGCAGTGGCTTTTGCCTGGCAACTGCGCAATCTGCAACACCAGACCGGGGCGCTGCCGGCCGCGACATGATCATCGACGGGCATACGCACATCCACCCTGACATCGACGGCATCGGCGAGGGCTATGATGCGCGGCTGGAAACCCTCCTGGCGGCCCTGGACGCGGGGCCGGTCGACAAGGCGGTCGTCTTCGCCGAGGCGGTGGACGTGCCGTATATCAAGTCCGTGCCCAATGAATTCGTGTTCGAGTGCTGCGCGGCGCACCGCGACAAGCTGATCGGCTTCGTGGCCGTGCACCCCGCGGAAGATCATGCCCCCGACAGACTGCGCCGGGCGATCGAGCAGTTCGAGCCCGCTGGCGTAAAGCTGCATCCGCGCTTCCAGAATGTCGCCGCCGACGACCCGCGCACGGTAGGGGTGGTGAAGGTGGCGACCGAGTATGGCCTGCCGGTCGCGGTGGATGCCTACCTCTGGAAGCCGACGCCGCTCAAGGTGCAGGCCTGCATCAATATCGACGGCCTCGCCAAGGCCGTGCCGGGCGCGAAGATTCTCATGACGCACGCAGGCGGCCTGCACTATCTCGACGCCCTCGCCGTCTGCATCGCCAACGACAACGTTTTGCTCGAAGTCTCCTCCATCCTGCGCTATTTCGCGGACACCCCCTTCGAGGATCAGTTCATTTTCGTCTTGCAAAAAGTGGGGGCGCGTCGCATAGTATGGGGGTCGGATCATCCGCAGGCGGACCTCAACGCCTGCTACCTGGCCGACCGGGCGCTGTTAGAACGCCACGGCTTTGCGCAGGATGATCTCGGCCGGATTTTCGGGCAAACCATGGTGTCGGTATTGCCGCCAAACTGGCGCGATTAGGCGGACGCGCAAAGGAAGTCATGAAGAAGATTCTCATCGCAGGCGCAGGCGGAAACCAGCTGGGCATGATTCGCAAGGCACGCGAACTTGGCTGGAAGGTGATCGTGGCCGATGGCAACCCGGCGGCGCCGGGACTGAAGCTGGGCGACGAGGGCAAGGCGCTGAACATCACCGATCCGGACGCGCTCACGGCGCTTGCGCGTGAACATGCGGTGGATGGC
>CAZLBS010000595.1:0-2566 GCA_964557505.1 uncultured Nitrospiraceae bacterium
GCGCTGCCCGCGGTTATGGAGATGGCCGAAGAAGCGGCTGTCGACACGGTGCAGCGGGAGGCCATGCGCGGGGCCGTGCGGCTGATCCGCTCGAGCGGGGCCCCCGCTGAAGAGAAGCTCGCCCTGTACAAGCGGCTGCTGGGTCCTAATGCAACCGCCCAAGACATTCGGCTGGTGCTGAGTGGATTGTCCGAGATTGCCGGCAAAGAGCCGTTTCGGATGGCGCTGGAACAAGCCGCGCGCGGCGAGGTGCGCCCCGAAGCGGAGGTCGCTGCCGCGGCCATTGCCGAACGATGGGAAGGGCGCGGCCAAGAAGATCCGGCGTTTGCGGCAGGCGAGGATTTCGGCGAATGGCAAGGGGCGCAGCCCTATTGGACGGTCGAGGATGGCGTGCTGATTGGCCAGAGCGCCGAGCCTATCGCGCAAACCACGTACCTGTGGCTTCCTGTGACGGTGGAGGACTTTTACCTCCGGGTACAGGTGAAGCTCGACCCGAACACCGGCAACTCGGGCATCCAGTTTCGCTCGTCGAATCAAGAGGGCGAAGCGGTCGGTTATCAGGCCGATGTCGGCAAAGACGTTTGGGGGCGGATTTACGACCAAGGGGGCCGGGCCAAGCTGGATTGGACGGGCCGCGCGGAAGAAGCCGTGAAGCCGGAAGAATGGAATACCTTGGAAGTGCTGGCGGTAGGGCCCGCGGTGTGGACGGCCATTAACGGCGCGCTGGGCGTGGCGATGCTCGATGTGTCCGAGGAGGCCGACGCGGCGGGCGGCATTGCCCTGCAGGTGCACATGGGGCCGCCGGTGAACGTGCAATACAAGCTCGAATCGCTCATTCACGACCCGCCGCTGGAATTGGCCGGTCAAGGGCCGAAGGAACTTATCCGGCAACTTGCCGTGCCGGAGGCGAAGTAAGGCTCGAGCGGCATGTAGGCGGGCAGGCGCACGGCCAATAGGCGCGCCTGCCCGCTCCTTTAAGATCTATTCGGCATCAAGCGCCTTGATGCGAATGTTCCGCCAAGCCACTTGGAAGGGGCCTTTATCGCCGACGCCATGCACCTGCAGGCCGATGAAGCCCTCGGGATGCGTCTCGTATTTTTCTTCGTCCGCCAGGTCTTCAATCATGACGCCGTTGATCCAGGTTTGGATGCGCGGCCCTTGGGCGACGACGCGGTACTGATTCCACTCGCCGTCCTTGAAGGTCTTGTGGGGCGTGCGCTTGTCTTCGGGCGTCATCCAGCCGCCGGCCGCTTCGCCATATAGATAGCCCGATTCAGCCCCATTCTCGCCACTGGCCTCGATCTCCACTTGCGGCCCGTTGACCCGGCCAACGTGCTTGCCGTCGGGCGAGGTTTTGGCCTTCGATCGAATTTGCACGCCCGAGTTTAGTTCGTTGTCCATCAGCTTCACTTCAAACTCGAGTTCGAAATCGCCGTACGTTTCATTGGTGCACAGAAACGAGTTCGGGCTCATCTTCTCGGTGCGGCCGATGATCATGCCATCCTCGACGCGGTAGGTAGCCTTTCCATTCTTCTGGGTCCATCCATCAAGTGATTCGCCGTCAAAGAGCTGCACCCACTCCGCGGCGCCCGCTGGCAGGCTGAGCGCCGCCGCGCAGGCTGCCGCGGCAAAGGCCATTGGAATGAAGCGTATCGTCATGTCTCATCTCCCTCTATGCTGTGATGGTGTGCCGTGCTGTAGTCTAGCGAATGGCGGCACTCATTGCCGAGTGGGCCGTCTCAGCAGGGCAATGGATGGGAGGGCAGCGTTGTGAAGCTATTCGGGCAGGAATACACGCGGGCGGAACTCACGGCGCTCACAGGCCGGATGGATCAGGTCGCCTCGATTCGGCAGGTATCGCTGCAAGACGGCATGGCGCATCCGATGCGCGCGGCATGCGTCGACGCAGGCGATGGCCTTGAGTTCCTTGTGGCATTGGATCGCTGCATGGACATTGTGGCCGCCCACCACCGGGGGCGCGCCTTGGGGTGGCGCTCACGCGTGGGCGATGTGTCGCCTCATTACTACGATGCACATGAAGCGGCATGGCTGCGGAGTTTTCCTGGGGGACTTCTTACTACGTGCGGCTTGTGCAATGTGGGGCCGCCGCAGCCCGCGGACCCGACGGGACATCTCGGACTGCATGGGCGCATCGGTCACACGCCAGCAGAACAGGTATGCACGGAAACGTTCTGGGAGGGCGATGACTACATCCTGCTGCTGCGCGGCTCCATGCGGGAAGCCGTCACGTTTGGGGAAAATCTGGTGTTGCACCGAACGCTGCGCATCGCCGCGGGGAGCCATCGCATCGAGCTTCGCGACGAACTGGTCAACGAAGGATGTGAGCCCGAGGCCTTTCAATTGCTCTATCACTGCAACATCGGCTGGCCGGCGTTGGCTCCAGAGACGCGCGTCTTAATCCGAGACAGCGTGGTCACGCCGCGTGATGCCGCGGCCGAGGCAGGCGTGAAGAAGTGGAGTCATGCGCAGGCGCCCAAGCCGGGCTATGCCGAGCAGGTGTTTTATCACGACATTCCGCCGGACGCCCGCGGCTGGTGCACGGCCG